>CAOKIL010000072.1 GCA_948468535.1 uncultured Eubacteriales bacterium | reverse complement strand
CTTGAAGAAATGCTGAAGTCCAACCATATCATAGGCGGCGAGCAGTCAGGTCATGTTATCTTGCTTGAACATAATACTACCGGTGACGGTTTGGTTACAGGTATTCAGCTTGTATCTGTACTAAAGCATACCGGCAGTAAGATGTCAGAACTTGCATCGGTAATGCAGGTTTATCCTCAGGTTCTTGTCAATGCAAAGGTTAAGACCGAGAACAAGAGTGAAGAGAACTATATGAAGTTCCCCGAAATAAAAAATGCTATTGAGAAACTTGAAGCCGAGTTTAAGGATTCAGGCAGAGTGTTAATCAGACCGTCGGGAACCGAACCGCTTGTCAGAGTGATGATAGAGGGTAAGGATGAGGCATTAATCGAAAAGAGAGCAAAGGAGCTTGCTGCACTTTTTGAAGAGAAGCTGAACTAATTTATATTAAATACTTAAATATTATTATACTAATCAGAAAAGAGGAAATACTAAATGAAGCTTGGAATTGTCGGACTTCCTAATGTTGGAAAAAGTACGTTGTTTAATGCTATAACGCAGGCAGGCGCTGAATCTGCCAACTATCCGTTCTGCACCATTGAGCCGAATGTGGGAACAGTTCTTGTCCCGGATGAGAGAATAGATGCGCTTGTTGATATGTATCAGCCCGACAAAACAACATATGCGGTTATTGAATTTGTTGATATAGCAGGTCTTGTTAAAGGTGCAAGCAAGGGTGAAGGCTTAGGAAACAAGTTTTTGTCAAATATACGCGAGGTAGACGCAATAGTCCATGTAGTCAGAGCTTTTGAAGATACTAACATCGTACATGTTGACGGAAGCGTTGACCCGATACGCGATATAGAAACCATAAATTATGAGCTTATAATGTCCGACCTTGAGATACTTGACAGAAGAATAGATAAGATTATGAAGTCAATTCGCGGCGGAGAAAAGAAATATCTGGCATATCAGGCGTTTTATGAGAGGCTAAAGGCACATCTTGAATCGGGCAAGACCGCAAGGTCAATGGATATGACCGATGATGAAATTGAAATGTTGACAGATGTATCTCTGCTCACCATGAAGCCTGTTATATATGCGGCAAATGTCGCCGAGGACGATTATGCGAATGAGGACGAGAACGAATTTGTAAAGCAAATTAAAGAATATGCGTCAAGCGATAAAGCGGAAGTTATGGTGATTTCAGCTAAAATTGAAGAGGAAATTGCCGGTCTTGAAAAAGAAGAGAAGCAGATGTTTTTGGATGAACTCGGCGCAAGCGAATCGGGACTTGATAAGCTGATAAAGGCGAGTTATATACTTCTTGGATTGATTAGCTATCTGACAGCAGGCAAGCCGGAGGTCAGAGCCTGGACAATAACAGAAGGTACCAAAGCGCCTCAGGCGGCAGGCAAAATCCATACCGATTTTGAACGCGGATTCATCAGAGCCGAGGTTGTACACTTTGATGATTTAATGAAGTGCGGCAGCATGAACGCGGCAAAAGAAAAAGGGCTTGTCAGATCAGAAGGCAAGGAATATGTTATGAAGGACGGAGATATAGTTCTGTTCAGATTTAATGTGTAAATAATAATTTTAAATATTAGAATAAACGATTGTTTAGGAGGACTTATTGTGGATTTTTTTGAAAATGTAAAGAGTGCGGTTGGCAATGCGGCACAAACCGTTGTCAAGAAGTCAGGAGAGGTAGTTGAGTATTCAAAGATTAAATATTCAATGTTTGACACAAGCAACGGTATAAAGAATTTGTATGCTCAAATCGGCGAAGCGATATACAAGAGCTATAAGAATGATACACCTATTGACGACAGCGTTAAGGAAAAGTGTGCCGAAATAGACAAGCTGAGCGAGCAGCTTGAAGTGTATGCCGAGCAGCTCAGCGGTATAAATTCATCTGTTAAATGCAGCGCATGCGGAAAAAACGTCAAGGATGAATGCACATACTGCCCTTATTGCGGCGATAAACTTGCTAAGGATGTAGAAGCTGATTTTGACGGCGCAGACAATGAGTATTATTCTCCGTCTGCCGGAGACGTGGGCGATGAAGCACAGGATTCTGCCGAACCGACAGATGATATAAAACCGGAATCTGACGATTCTGCCGGTGAATAAAAATGATACTTGTATTATCTGACGGCGGCTCAAAGAGTGATGAACTCTACCGATTTTTTGATATATTGAACTTGCCGAGCATCTTCCATTTTTCAAGCTTTTCCGAAGCGGGAACTTTTGGCAAAGGTAATACTATTGTCGGAAAGGCGAGTTTCAAGAGTTTTAGGCGTATACTGATAAAAAATCATATTAGCTGCATTGTTGATATTATAGACGCTCCTATGAGCGCTGCGTCAAGAATAATGATTGAGGCAGCTAAGGAGCTAAATATACCGCTTATAAAAGTTATTACGCCAATATTCAGACTTAATCCGGGGATTGCCGAAAATATAGGCGTACCTGTGAATTATGATTATTCATACAATAGTGTGGCGGAGCTTGTCAATAACATATACGGAAACGTTTTGTTTCTTGCAAGACCGTATAACGTGAAATCTGTTGCGGATTTGGTGTTTGACAGAGGGGCGTTGTATACGCCTATACCGAGCGGAGTTGAATTTGATGTCGAGCTTGCTCTTGAGTTCGGCATACCGCTGCTTAATGTAATCGCCGTGGATAATTTTTCAGGCGCGGCAGGCATAGAAAATGTAATTAACATGGTGGACGCAAAACTGATAGTTACCGACAGCTCATCTGAGGTGTTTGATAAACTTGAAGCTGCATCAAGGACAGGTTGTGGAGTTGTCTTTATCCAAAATACCGGATTTGAATATGAGTATATTGTTGATGACTTTGATAAGCTGTCAGAGCTTTTAACAAGGTTTGAGCCGTATGCAGTAAGTGATAGTGAAGAAGATAACTATAATGACCGTCAGGGCGGTGAGGTATAACAAAAATGAAGATAGCAATAGACGGACCGGCAGGAGCTGGTAAGAGTACAATATCAAAGGAAATTGCAAAACGTTTGGGATTTATTTATATAGATACCGGTGCTATGTATCGCAGTGTGGGCTTGGCAGCGTTAAATGCAGCCATTGATACGACAAATGAAGATGAACTAAGCCGGATAATAGAAGATATTGATATAAGTATAAAGAACATCGATAACACTCAAAGATTTTATCTCGGCGTTGATGACGTAACCGAAAAGATACGTGAGCCTGAGGTATCCGTGGCGGCTTCAAATGTAGCCGTTGTGCCGGCTGTGCGGTTAAAACTTGTTGAGCTTCAGCGCAGATTGGCTGAAAGTTCAGATGTTGTAATGGACGGAAGGGATATAGGGACATATGTATTGCCAAATGCCGAGCTTAAAATATTCCTGACGGCATCGGTAGACGAAAGAGCCGAAAGAAGATTTGAAGAACTAAAGGCTAAAAATGTTGATACAACTTTTGACGCTGTAAAAAATGATATTATATACCGTGATAAAAACGACAGTGAAAGGGAGTTCGCTCCTTTAAAGCCGGCTCATGACAGCGTTATAATTGACAGTACAGATTTATCAATTGAAGAAGTGATAGATAAAATACTCGGTTTGGTTAAGGAGAGACGTAATGTCATTATATAGTTTCGGAAGAGTAGTAGTACATGGCTTCTTTAAAATATTTTACAGAATCAAAATTAACGGACGCGAGAATATACCGCCTACAGACGAGAGATTTATAATATGCTCTAATCATAAGAGCAATTTAGATCCGCCTCTTATCGGATTGGCAATGCCGTTTCAGGTAGGGTTTATGGCAAAAGAAGAGTTGTTCAGCTTTAAGCCGTTCGGCGCACTTATCAGAAAGCTCGGAGCCTTTCCTATCCGAAGAGGAAGGTCTGACTTTGGCGCATTGCGCGGAGCTATTCATATGGCGGAAGGCGGAAAGCATATTGTGATTTTTCCTGAAGGCGGACGTTCGCATAATAATAGGCTCCGCAAAGGTAAAATGGGAGCCGCAATGGTAGCTGTAAAAGCAAGGGCAAACATACTTCCGATTGGAATAGACGGAAGCTATAAGCCGTTTACAAAGCTGACAGTTAATATCGGAAAGCCTATAGAACTTTCTGAATATTTTGATGCAAAGACAACGTCAGCAAAACTTCAGGAAGTAACTGACAAACTCGTTATGACGAGGATTTCGGAATTGTCAAAGCTGCCGATGAATACGTCAATATTGAAAGAGAGTAATTAAGCGTGGGTGTGATATGATGCAGATTAAAATAGCTGATAATGCTGGATTTTGCTTTGGCGTGGACAGAGCTGTAAGAATTGCGTATGACGCGGCAGAGCAAATGAAGAATTCGGAAAGTGAACCGAATAAAACTTACACATACGGTATGCTTATACATAACTGTGATGTGATTCAGGATTTGGCGGATAAGGGGATTGGCTTGACAGAGAGTATTGAGGACATACCGCCCGGTGCAAATGTCATAATCAGAGCCCACGGTGTATCCCAAAACGAAATATCTCTGCTTGAAAAAAATAATAACAATATTATTGACGCAACTTGTCCTTATGTAAAAAAGATACACAGGATTGTAGAAAGCGAGTATTTGGATAAGGGAAGAATGGTTGTAATTGTCGGCGACCCAACGCACCCCGAAGTTAAAGGAATAAACGGCTGGTGCAGTAACTCAGCTATAATAATCTCAAACGAGAATGAAATAAACGAAATTTTATTAATAAGCGGTGATACACCAATCTCTGTCGTTGCTCAGACGACTATAAGACGGACATTATTTAAAAAAGTTGAAGAAATTTTAAAAAAACATTTTACAAATGCAGTTTTTTTTGATACAATATGTAGTGCGACGTCTGAAAGACAAAAATCAGCGGCGGAACTTGCAGCCGATTCTGATATGATGTTCGTTGTCGGCGGAGAGAATAGCTCAAATACCAGAAAGCTGTTTGAGGTATGTAAAGAAATATGTGACGATACATATTTAATACAAAATAGTAAAATAATTAATCAATATAAAAAAATTTTAAACAAAAAAAAGAAATTAGGTATTACTGCCGGGGCATCGACGCCCGGTGCGGTAATCAAGGAGGTCTATTTAACCATGGCGGAAAATGAAATGAATTTTGCAGAGGCTTTGGAGGAAACATTAAAGCCTTTGAAATCAGGTGAGGTAGTAAAGGGTGTTGTTATCGGAATCACACCCACAGAAGTACAGGTAGATATCGGCAGCAAGTATGACGGTGTTATTCCGTTTGACGAGCTCACAAACGACCCGAATGATAACATTAATGACCTTGTAAAAATAGGTGAAGAAGTTAACGTTTACATTGTGCATGTAAGTGACAGAGACGGTGTCGTTACACTTTCAAAGAAGAAGATTGACGCTGTTAAGGGTATGGAAGAACTCAAAACTGCATTTGAAAACGGTGAAGTTCTTACCGGACGTGTTGTTGAGTTGGTAAGAGGCGGAGTTGTTACAATTGCAAAGGGCGTTCGCGTATTTATTCCGGCATCGGAGTGTGCGCTTAACTTCCTTGCCGACCTTGGCGTATTACTTAATACAGAACAGAAGTTCAGAATTATAAAAATGGATACAGACAGACGCGGCAGACAGAGAGTTGTCGGCTCAATTAAAGTTGTTTCAAAAGAAATTGCTGACAAGGCAGCTGCTGAGTTTTGGGCAGGTGCAGAAGAAGGCAAGAAGTATACAGGCACAGTTAAGTCGCTGACTTCATTCGGCGCATTTATTGACCTTGGCGGTGTTGACGGTCTTATTCATATTTCTGAGCTGTCACCGTTTCGTATCTCACATCCTTCAGAAGCTGTTAAGGTTGGAGACGAAATCGAAGTTTATATCAAAGAACTCGATAAAGAAAAGAATAGAATTTCTCTTGTTAAAGAGCTTAAAGAAGTTAAAGTTGCTGAGTTCTGGGCAAATGCTGAAGTTGGCAAGAAGTATACAGGTATCGTTAAGTCAATAACACCTTTCGGTGCATTTGTTGACCTTGGCGGTGTTGACGGTTTGGTTCATATTTCTGAGCTTTCATGGAACAGAATCAGTCATCCGTCAGAAGTTGTAACAGCAGGTCAGGAACTTGAAGTTTATATTAAAGAGCTTGACCAGGAAAAGGGTAAAGTTTCTCTTGGATATAAGAAGGAAGAGGATAGTCCGTGGATTAAGGCTGTTAAAGATCTTAATGTAGGTGACAAGATTAAAGCAAAAATCGTTAGAATTCTGCCTTTTGGCGCATTTGCTGAGGTAGCTGAATATGTTGATGGTCTCATCCACATTTCACAGATTTCAAATGACAGAATAAGCAAGCCGTCTGATGTACTTGCAATAGGCGATGTTGTTGATTGTCAGGTTGTTGAAATCAATGATGATACAAAGCAGATTGGTCTTTCAATGAAGGCGCTTATGCCTGAGACTGCTGTAACTGTTGCAGGCGAAGATGCAGTAAAGGAAGAAGTACTCCCGAACTCATATGTTGAAGAGTCAACATTCACTTTGGGCGATATTATTGATTCGGCTGAGACAGAAGAAGCTGCCGAATCAGCAGAAGCTGACGAAGAAACCGAGGCATAAATTCAGTTTATAATTGATTCGGACAGATTTATTCATGGGCGGGCAAAATGTTGTCTGCCCATGATTTTTAAGTATTTGAGTATATACAAAATTTGGAGGAATACATAAATGAAAACCAAAACAAAAACTGAAGCTATTGATGAATTTAATCGTAAGATGAAAGGCAGTAAGGTTGCCGTAGTCGGTATCGGTGTCAGTAATGTGCCTCTTATAAGATTTCTGATAAGCCACGGCGCGAGTGTAGTAGCTTACGATAAGAGAACTGCAGAGCAGCTCGGAGATACATATGATGAACTGAAGCAGCTTGGTACGGAATTTGTACTCGGAGAGACATATCTTGATAAAATTGATGATGATGTAAAGGTTATATATAAGACCCCCGGCGTCAGATTTGATGTGCCTGCTCTCAAAGAAGCAGTGCAAAATGGCGCAGAGCTTTCATCCGAGATGGAGCTGTTCTTTGAACTGTGCCCTGCTGACATCATTGCAGTCACAGGCAGTGACGGAAAGACGACTACCACAAGTTTGATTAATGATATGCTTGTCTGTGCGGGATATAAGTGTTATCTTGGCGGAAATATAGGAAAACCGCTGATTGATGAAGTCGAATCCATAACCCCTGATGACAAAGTCGTTGTCGAGCTTTCGAGTTTTCAGCTTCATACAATGAAGAAAAGCCCAAAGATTGCCGTGGTGACAAACGTCACACCAAATCACCTTGACTGGCATACGGACTTTGATGAATACGTCGATGCAAAAAAGGCAATTTTCATGAATCAGCAAGACGACGGCAGAACAGTTCTGAATTATGATAATGAACTGACGAGGGGATTTTATAACGAGACTGAAAACGGAGTGTATTTCAGCCGTAAAAATCAGCTTGAGGACGGATATTGCTTAAACGGCGATATGATATGCTGTTATAAAAACGGCGAGCTCAGCCGTGAAATCTTGAATATAAAAGATATATATATTCCGGGTCTGCATAATGTTGAAAACTATCTTGCAGCCATTGCGGCAACAGAAGGTCTCGTTAATGATGATATAGTGAGAGAGACGGCTAAGGGATTTGTAGGAGTTGCACATAGGATAGAATTTGTCCGTGAGCTTGACGGCGTCAGATATTATAACGATTCAATTGCAAGTTCACCAGCGAGAACAACTGCGGGACTTAAATCGTTTGATGATAAGGTAATACTTATCGCCGGCGGTTATGACAAGAAAATACCGTTTGATGAGTTTGGCTCAGTGGTTAACGAACATGTCAAGAAGCTTGTGTTGTGCGGATTTACTGCGGATAAGATTGAAGAGGCGGTTAAAAAAGCTCCGAATTATAAGGATAGCATGCCGATATATAAGCTCAGTGATTTTAAAGAAGCAGTAATAAAGGCACGCGAGATAGCAATTGAGGGCGATATTGTTATTTTGTCGCCTGCATGTGCAAGTTTTGACTTGTTCAAGAATTTTGAGGAGCGCGGCAATACCTTTAAGGATATAGTAAATGATTTTTGAAATAAAAGTTATTCAGCAAAGGCTTTGCCTTTGAAACCAATGCCGAACCCATATTCCGCCATGCCAAGCCGCGGCGGTAATGTCGCCAAAGCCTTTGCTGAAATTTGTGCAAGCGCCTAATTCAAGGGGTTTCAAAGGGGATGAAATCCCCTTTGGTTGAAGCAACCTCTTAGAGTTTGCAAAGCACCGCTCGGGTGGGCTGTGACCCACATCTTGATGTGGCATGCTCAATCTAACGGTTGTACTCAAATTAAAAGAGTCAATACACGCGCCAGTTGTTTGAGAATAAAGCGGAACTGGGCTAGGCTTTTTAATTGAAAAACGTAGTTTTTTGTGCGTCAGCTTCGGTTGGCGCATTTTTTAATTTTAACTATTTTTACAT
>CAOKIL010000071.1 GCA_948468535.1 uncultured Eubacteriales bacterium | reverse complement strand
TCACCGCTTTATGAGTATTTTTTAAAAGCCAAAAAAAATATGTAATGTCGGGGCGGCTGATTGCCGCCCGCGGGCGGATATTATCCGCCCCTACAATATCTGAATGAGTGAGATAGACTCAGAGCGCTAAGATATAGGAGGTTATTATTAGTATGTACAGTGAAAAAGTAATGGACCATTTTTCAAATCCGCGTAATGTGGGTGAAATAGAGGACGCAAATGCAGTGGGTCAGGTTGGTAATCCTCAGTGCGGCGATATAATGAAGATATACATGAAGATAAACGATGATACAAAGGTTATAGAGGACGTAAAGTTCAAGACCTTTGGCTGCGGCGCGGCGATTGCAACATCAAGCATGGCAACAGAACTTGTTAAGGGAAAGACAATTGACGAGGCGCTTAAACTGACTAACGATGCAGTTGCTGAAGCTCTTGACGGACTTCCGCCGATTAAGATGCACTGTTCAAATTTGGCAGAAGAGGCGGTTCATGAGGCTTTGGCGAACTACTATGACAATCATGGTATGGATTCTTCACAAATCCGCAAGTGTACAGGCTGCTGCTCATCCTGCGGAATTGAGCATATGCCTGTCGAGGACTAATCATGAGCAGACAGAAAATAGTTATAGGTATGTCCGGCGGTGTTGACAGCAGCACCGCCGCTGCTTTATTAAAGGAGCAGGGCTATGAGGTAATCGGTCTTACCATGCGTTTGTGGGACGGCGAGGAGATTGGCGGCGAGTTTCATGATGGGACATGCTGTTCATTGTCTGCGGTAGAAGATGCAAGGCGCGTGGCATATAAGCTCGGAATCGAATATCATGTGCTCGACTTCCGTAAGGAGTTTGAGGAAAATGTTATTGATTACTTTGTGGATTCATATCGCACTGCAAAAACTCCGAACCCGTGTATTGCATGCAACAAGTATCTCAAATTTGACGCAATGCTAAAAAAAGCAAAGCTCTTTGATGCGGATTTGATTGCGACAGGACATTATGCTAAAGTTGAAAAGCGTGACGACGGAAGGTATATTTTAAGACGCGCGAATTCTGATGCAAAAGACCAGACATACGCATTGTATTCGCTAAGACAAGACCAGCTTAAAGCAATTCGTATGCCGCTCGGCGAGTTGTCAGGTAAGGCTGAGGTGCGTAAGATTGCCGAAAGGCTGGGTCTGCCGACTGCGGCAAAGCCGGACAGTCAGGAGATTTGTTTTGTGCCTGACAACGACTACGCATCGTTTATTAAGCGCCGCGTTGGACTTAAACCGGTGCCGGGGAACTATGTTGATACGCAGGGGAATATTTTAGGCAGACACAAAGGGATAATCAACTATACAATAGGTCAGAGAAAGGGATTAGGTATCGCTTTTGGCAAGCCGATGTTTGTCACAAAAATTGATCCTGAAACAAATGATATTACTCTTGGTGAAAAGGGTTCGGAATTCTCTGACAGCTTGGTTGCAGATGGTTTGAACTTTATACCGTTTGATGAACTGCCTGAGCCGATGCGTGTGTTGGCAAAGGTAAGATACAGCGCAAAGCCTGCGGCATGTACAGTAACGCCTATTGCCGATGATAGGGTAAGCGTGGTATTTGACACACCCCAAAGGGCGGTCACACCCGGACAGGCGGTTGTGTTCTATGATGAAGATTATGATGTTGTAATAGGCGGCGGAAATATATTAATTTAATAAATTGTGGGTGATTGAGATAGATTTTTTAAAACTGAGACGTGAAATAATAGAGAAGGATTATGAAAGATTGAATCCGAGACAAAAAGAAGCGGTGTTCACTACTGAAGGTCCTATACTTGTTCTCGCAGGAGCAGGCAGCGGAAAGACTACGGTGATTATACATAAAATAGCGCATTTGATAAAGTACGGCAAGGCTTATGCAAGTCAAAATATCCCTGACGGTATAACTGAGCAGGAAATGGAGTTCCTTGAATGGTACAGAGACGGTGAGCTGGACGAGTTGTCTCCGGAGGTTGAGCTGTATTTGACAGAACAGCCGGTTAAGCCGTGGGAAGTTCTTGCAATTACATTTACCAATAAGGCGGCAGGCGAGCTTAAAGCACGTCTTGTTCGTGATTTGGGTGAAGTAGGAAACGATGTGTTTGCTAGTACGTTCCATTCGATGTGCGTAAAGTTTCTGCGCCGTGACATCGATAAAATAGGTTACGACAGAAGCTTTACAATCTACGACAGCGCCGATCAGCAGACGGTTGTGAAAGACTGTTTAAAAGAACTTGAAATAGACGATAAGAAGTATCCGCCCAGAAAGGTCTTGAGCGTGATAAGCAGTGCAAAAGATAAGCTGATAACGCCTGATGAATTTGAAGAAGATACACAAAATGATTTTTATCTAAAGGAAGCTGCAAGAATTTATAAATTGTATCAGCGAAAGTTAAAGGCGAATAATGCACTCGACTTTGACGACCTGATTGTGATGACTGTACGGTTGTTCGAAGAGTGTCCCGATGTTTTGGAATATTATCAAAACAGGTTTAAGTACATATTGGTTGACGAGTATCAGGACACCAACCATGCACAGTATAAGCTTGTGAGCCTTCTTGCACGCAAGCATAGAAATCTTTGTGTTGTCGGCGATGACGATCAAAGTATATATAAGTTCAGAGGAGCGGATATAGGAAATATACTCGGATTTGAAGATGAGTTCGAGGAATGCAGAACAATAAAGCTTGAGGAAAATTATCGTTCAACTCAAAGCATTCTTGATGCGGCTAATGCGGTCATAAAGAATAATGACGGCAGAAAAGGCAAGGAGCTTTGGACATCAAACGGCGAGGGCGAAAAGATAGGACTGTACATCGCGGATAATGAGCATGGCGAGGCGCAGTCTGTAGTCGAGCATATTAGTGAACTCGGCGGAAATCTGAACGATACTGTTATATTATACCGTGTCAATGCAATGTCGCGTGTCATGGAGGATACTCTGCTCAGAAATGCTGTGCCGTATAAAGTGCTCGGCGGGCTAAGGTTCTATGACAGAAAAGAAATCAAGGATATAGGCTCATATCTGAGGCTTATTGTTAACACAAGCGATAATATTGCACTGCGAAGAATTATCAACGAGCCAAAACGCGGAATAGGCAATACTACTCTTGATAAAGTCGCATCTGTTGCGGCGAGGAACGGAAAGAGTATGTTTGAAGTGTGTGATGGTTCGGAGGATTATGATGAGTTCACAGCGGCAGTATCGGCGAAACTAAAAAAGTTTGTTGATATGATAAAGAACTTCCAAAAGGAACTAAGTGAAGGAATGGGTCTGGAGCTGTTTGTTAAAACTGTTATGAAGGGTTCCGGCATGATTGCTGCATTGGAGAGTGAAAAGACTGTAGAGAATCAGACAAGACTTGAGAACTTAGACGAGTTTATAACTATGGTTCAGGAAGCAGTCAGAGAAGAAGAGGATATTACACTTGAACAATTGCTCGAAAATATTTCGCTTGTTGCGGATATTGATAACTATGACGAGGCAAGTGAAGCTGTAACGCTTATGACGCTTCACAGCGCAAAGGGGTTAGAGTTTCCGAATGTTTTTTTAATCGGCATGGAGGAGAGTGTTTTTCCGAGTGTTCGTTCGTTTGGTGTTCAGGAGGAGTTAGAGGAAGAACGCCGTTTGTGTTATGTGGGGATTACCCGTGCTAAAAAGAGGCTGTTTCTCTCTGCGGCAAAGAGCAGAACTTTGTTCGGTCAGACAAAGTATAATATGCCGTCGAGATTTTTGGAGGAGATTCCGGAAGAGCTTATTAACCGAACTGAAGAAACTCCTGCAAGACGTGTATCTGCTATGTTGGGCGGTGATGATTATCCGCAGGCGCAGTACAGTAAACGAAGCAGAAGCAATATTTTTATGGCTAATACACATCAGCAGCAGAAAAAACAGAGTAGTTCAGAGTTTAGTTATAGTCCCGGTGACAGGATTGAACATAGAAAGTTTGGTATAGGCACGGTTGTGTCAGCTCAAAATATGGGCAAGGACTGTCTTGTGGTGGTTGATTTTGAGGAAGTCGGACAAAAGAAGATGATGGCGGCATATGCGAATTTTACAAAAATATAGATAATAGAGGTCAATAATATGTATAATGACTTTGCAAAGATTTATGACAGATTTCAGGAAATTGATTATGATGAGTTTGTAGATTTTTATAAGAAAATATTTGCTGAGAATAATTTTTATCCCGAAACAGTCATTGACCTTGGCTGCGGTTCGGGTGAGATTTCTTTGCGTATGTCAAAGAGCGGATACAAAATAGTCGGTGTTGATATTTCCGAGGACATGCTTGCAATTGCACAGGATAAGGCTTTTGAGCAAGGCAGTGATATTTTGTTCTTAAATCAGGACATGGCTGAGTTTGAGTATCCCAATAAAGCTGACGCAGTGATTTCATCTCTGGACTGTATAAATTATCTGACTGAATATGAGGACGTTGAAAAGACGTTTAAGTGTGTAAAACAAGTCCTTTTAGACGGCGGATTATTTATATTTGACATAAATTCAGAATATAAGCTGAGCGAGATTCTCGGCAATAATACGTTTATTTATGAAGATGATGACGCATTTTGTGTATGGGACTGTGGTTATTTTCCCGATGATAAGATATGCGGATTTGAACTAAATTTTTTTGTTAAAACTGCTGAAAGCCGTGACGGGAAATATGATAGGTATTTTGAGTATCAGGAGGAACATGCGTATTGCATAGATGAAATAAAGTCCGCTTTAAGCGAGGCAGGATTAAATCTGCTAAATATTTATGCAGACTTAAAGTGTGAAACTCCGATAGAAACATCGGAACGGATATTTTTTATTTGTAATTTACCAAGGTGATTTAATGATTATAAAAAGAAAGAGATACATATTACTCAATATTTTAATATTAATATTTATTTGTATTGCAGAATGTCATGATGTATCTGCCGCTGATTCAGACTATGTTATGATAGTTTTAAATGACAGCCGTGTAGATTTCGGCGATACAGAGCCTGAAATAATAAATTACAGAACATATGCTCCAATACGTTCGTTTTCAAACAGTCTCGGCGCAGATGTAGAGTGGGATAATGCGTCGTATTCGGCAACGCTTAAAAAAGGCGGTACGGTGATTAATGTTCTGCCCAATGCAGAAACGTCTGTTTTGGTAAACGGTACAGCGGCAGAGGGCATAGAGTTTTATTTTAAGAACGAGAGACTTATGCTTCCGTACAGATTTATCGCCGAGACTTTCGGTTATACGGTAGACTTTTTTGACGCATATAACATTGCTCGCGTGACCGACGGAACGCAAAAGATGAGCGATGTGCAGATTCTTGAAACGTATGGCGAGACTGCGCTTGACGAGTGGAAGCGTTTCGGAAAGGCAGTCAATCCGCTGCGCGAGGGCGGTGAGATTGTTATAGGCGATGGCACAAGAATGGCGTACGACGATGTTTCGGTATCGGGAAGTATATATGTTGTAGGGAACGTTGCATTTGAGGAAATGCGTATAACCAAAAACGGCGGAGCAACCTATGCTGCGATTATAAATGATATTGCCGCGGCTGTTCCGAATGCTAACGTGTACAGTATACTTGTGCCGACAGCTTCGGAGTTTTATGCGCCGAAAGAATTATTCAGAAATCAGCTTGAAGGCATAAGTGAAACATATGACAGAATGAGCAGCGATATCACGCCTATTGACGCATACCGTCCGCTGTATGAACATTCGTATGAGAAGTTGTATTTTGCGACAGACCATCATTGGACACAGCGTGCGGCGTATTATGCGTATAGGGCATTTTTGGAAAAGGCAGGCGGAAGTATTGACGCGCTTGACAGCTTTCAAAAGTACGACTCGTATAACTTTGTGGGATATTGGAGCAGTTATTTATCAGCCTTGCCGTCACAGCGTTACTTAAAGGCAAAGATTGATGCTAATGCTGAACTTTTGGAGCGTTTTATGCCAAAGGTATACAGCGAAGGCGTTATATATGCCGATGGATATATGCAGAACTTTTATCGAAATGTTCAGGCGGTTGACCCTGCTATTATCGCGTACAGAACTTTTGCCGGCGGTGATAACACCCTGACTGTGTTTGTAACGAATGCCGGAACAGGCAGAAAAATCTGTATAATTAAAGACTCATACGGTGACGCATTCACGACTTGGGCGATTAATAATTACAGTGAGGTTTATGTAATAGATCCGCGATATAACAACAACCTGTACGGTCACGACAGCGGCGAACTGAAAATAGACAAGTTCTATGATATGACGCATTTTGACGATTTGGTTTTTGTCAACTATCCGGGCTCAGTTGAAAGTGTTGGCTATCGTTATTCGCTTGGTGCACTTATTCCGTAGATATCGAGGGTGATAAAGTGAATAGTTGTTATAAAAATTGCAGACTATGTCCAAGGCAATGCGGCATTGACAGAACAAGCGGAGAAACCGGCTATTGCGGTTCGGGTGATAAAATAAAAATTGCCCGTGCCGCGTTGCATTATTGGGAGGAACCGTGCATATCAGGCGAGACCGGTTCAGGTGCGGTTTTCTTTTCCGGCTGCACACTCGGATGTGTATACTGTCAGAATTATGACATAAGCAAAAATGGAAAGGGATATGATATAACTGATTATGAACTTGCGGAGGAATTTTTGCGGCTTCGTGATAATGGCGCGGCAAATATAAATCTCGTTACTCCGTCACACTATGTACCGGGAATAATATCTTCACTTGAAATTGCAAAAAATAAAGGTCTTGATATCCCGATTGTATATAATTGCGGCGGATATGAGAGTGTTGAAACATTAAAAATGCTTGATGGTTATGTAGATATATATTTGCCTGATATGAAGTATTATTCGGATAAGTATGCGGTTTGTTATTCATCCGCAAAACGTTATTTTGAGATTGCAAGTGCGGCTGTTTCTGAAATGTACAGACAGACCGGGAGATGTGAGTTTGATGAAAACGGAATGATGAAGTCAGGCGTTATTATCAGGCATTTGCTGCTGCCGGGACTTTTGTTTGAGTCAAAAAAGATTATTGATTATCTTTTTAAAAATTATGGTGATAATATTTGGATTAGTCTTATGAGTCAGTATACACCGCTTGAGCATGTAAAAAATATTGCAGGTTTAAACCGCAGAATACCGAAAGCACAATATGATTCACTTGTGAATTACTGTATGGATAAAGGTATGACGTGCGTGTATATCCAAAATAACGATTCGGCTGATAAATGTTATGTTCCGGAATTTTTTGACAAAAAATTTTTTTAAAGTTTGAATAAATCCAATATAATTCGACAAACTAATCATGAGAAGAGTTAATATTTCAAATTGATTTTTAACCTTTGCGGCATTATGCCTATTATGGTGAGAGAGGAGAATTAACTTGGATACAAGTACTGCAACTTCGGAATACACAAAGTATTTCGTAATTGGCGGCAACGGTTTTGTTGTAGGTGTACGTGATGATGCACCTGATATTGTGAAAATCAGATGCGATGAGCTTTTGAGAAATCATAGGAGTTTCCGTCCCGGCGATTAATTATATTATGACCGAACTTATTATATAAGTTCGGTCATAATGTCTTTATACATATACAGTGTGCCGATAATTAACAGGGGCATACTATTTAAAGTTGAATTTGCGACTGCGCGTTTTATTCCTTCATCGATTGTATCGAACGAGAGTGCGTTTACACCTTTTTGGATAAATTTTTCGGCAAGCTCAGACGAATACAGCGCACGCGGATTGTTAGGTGTAACAGCATATGCTGTGCTTACGCATGGGCAAAGTATATCGAGCATATCGTTATAATTCTTGTCTGACATTACTCCCATAATCACGTTAACTTTACTATGTCCAAAGTATTGTTTTATACTTTGGACGCACATATTCATACCGTGCGGATTGTGTGCGCCGTCATAAATAATTAAGGGCTTATGTCTGAGAATTTCAAATCTTCCGTGCCACACGGTATTGCGTATGCCGTGTGTTATTGAATTCAAACTAATATCTAAACCGTATTTTTTAAGAACTTCAACGGTTTTCAAGACTATTGCACAGTTTTTTGGCTGGTATATACCCAAAAGCGGAAGAGAAAACTTTATATTATTGTATCCCAATATACTGCTTTCAAATTCTGTACCGCTGAGAGAGTACCTTATATTTTTTATCATGTTACGTTCTGCTATTGTGATCGGAGCGTTCAGGTCTTTAGCCCGATTATAAACGATTTGCATGGCATCTCTGTCTGTGCCGCCGAATACTATGGGGCAGTTCGGCTTTATGATTCCGGCTTTATGAGATGCGATATCCCGAATCGTACTGCCGAGATAGCTTTCATGGTCCATACCTATATCGGTTATGACAGATACAAGCGAACTGTCGCATACGTTTGTTGCATCAAGTTCACCGCCCATACCGGTTTCCAGAATAACAATATCACATTTAGAATCAACGAATAATTTAAGTGCAGCAGCAGATCGGAAGAGCACACGTCTGAACTCCAGTCACCGCATGATCAAAA
>CAOKIL010000070.1 GCA_948468535.1 uncultured Eubacteriales bacterium | reverse complement strand
TTTAATTTTATAATTAATTTTAAGTTGACTATGTCCGCAAAATGTAACTGTCATATTATCACCTTATATTGCTTTATACTATAATGAATATTTCTGTATAATTATATCATATATCAGACTAATAGTCAATGTATTAATAAAATATATTTTACTAATACTATATTCACAATTTAGTTTTAAACTTATATAATAATGCGATAGTAAAAGTGAGGTGATGACATGTCTAAAGATAATTCGTTAAAAGTAGCTATTGGTGCAAGAATAAAAGAAATCAGATTAAAAAGGAATATTTCACAAGATGCACTGGCTGAGAAAATAGATGTTTGTAATGGTACACATGTATCAAATATAGAGCGTGGTTACAGTGGAATATCTATTCCAAAACTCATATCTATATGTAGAGCATTAGATATTGATTCAGATTATTTGTTATTTGGTGTGTCATCAAATGATGTAGAAACTTCTCTTCACTATTATTTAAGTCAATTGACAAATGACCAATCAAAATATTTAATGGATATAATAAATGCTTATATAAAATCTTGTGGGATTGAAGAAATATAGTCGTCATTCATAATTTTATTCCTTTATATATTTTTATTTTACGGCTGGCAGTTACCGCAAGGCGTATAATTTTCTCGGATTGCTTCCTCACGGCTTGAAAATTTAACTTGATTTCGATATTCCGGAAGCAGCCGGCAGTTGTATCTGTGAAAAATTTTTGACCTTTTATTGCCTATGTATATTACGGCAGGCGGATTTTCTGTTGGCGTTGCTGTCTCTTGTGATATTTCTGGCGTTGCCAGAGTCTCGCTTGGTTCTTTGCAGTTGTTATTACAGCTTGACATCAAGCATATAAATATAAGCAGTATAGGGATTAGTATTTGTTGTAATTTAAATTTCATTTTGTACTCCTCGTAATTATTTAGAGTGTTGAAAAAATAGTTTTTAATTAAAAGCCTAGCCCAGTTCCGCGCGCCAGACCCGCGCGGTATCGTATCTTCTTGTAGGATCTATGGCTTAGAGGCCTCTTGATTAACGGTAATAGTTTGCAAATGTCAACCTCCGTACCTGGATGTATTATTTTTTAAAATTTGACTTTTAAATTTATTGTATTACAAATTTATGGTACCGTATAGTACCTTTATGCTTTGATTATAATACCATATGATATCATTGTCAAGAGGTGTTTTTATGATCTACCAACGAATACGCGATTTACGAATAGACAATGATAAAACACAAAAGAATATTGCTGATTACCTCATATGCAACCGTCAAGTATACGCGAGATATGAGCGTGGGTTAAGAGAAATTCCTGTTTCTATGCTAATTAAACTTGCAAAATATTACAACACCTCGACTGACTATATCTTAGGATTAACCGATAACCCAAATCCATATCGTAAAAAGCAGCAACCGTAGGGGAGGATTTCATCCCCTTTAAAACCCCTTAAATTGAGCACTTGTGTATATTTTCATCAAGGCTTTGGCGACATTGCCGCCGCGGCTTGGCATGGCGGAATATGGGTTCGGCATGTGTTTCAAAGGCAAAGTCTTGATGAAAAATTCACGGCAGTACAAAGATATTAAGGCTATAAAACTGTCCTTGTTTTTGGCGTTAGCCAAAAACCGATTAGGGCGAGCGCTTGGAGCAACAGCGACCCCCGCGAGCAAAAGTGTCTTTCTTTGGGGTTTAAGACCCGTTTCTTTATGCAAGTGTGACCCACATCTATGATGTGGAATGCTCCAACTGACGTTTGTGTTAAAATAAAAGGAGTCAATAAATCACTTAGTTGTTTGAGATAAGAAGAAAGAAATGGGTCTTAGATAAATAAAGTTGTTGACAAATAATAAAAAAAGAGATATAATAAAAGCAGAAAGAGAAAACTGTTTTACGGTTATCCTTAAAATTTAACAACTATAATATAGCTGCCGTTCGTGGATGTTCCGGCGGCTATATTACTTTTTCCGTGAAAATCACGAGAAGTATAACAACGAGCATAAAAACTCTAAGTACATGCTTCATAAGTAATTATCACCCCTTCCTCGACTAAGCCTAAGATAGAGTGACACCTCCCTTCTTTGACAGAATGGGAAGGATAACCGCAAATAATGCACAATTTTCTCTCTCTGCAATTTTTATTATACACTAAGTCTCATAAAAAGACAATATTTGTAACAATAATGATAAATAAACTTCATTTAAAATATTTGATTTGAAGTCGTGCAACCGTATAGGCGGATATCATTAACTACAATTTGGCAAGTATTGTTTTGTAGACACTCAGAACTATATTTCTGCACCTCTGAAATATAAGTAAAGTATGTTCAGTTTGCGTTTCCCATCATCCTAAGATGTGACTATATTTCACCGTGCCGTGACATAAAACACAGAAAAAGCAAATCATTTTAGAAACGATTTGCTTTTTCTAATCCTGCTTGACAGACAAATTACTTTACTATTTTATCAGTGTCCGTCAAATGCACTCTTTTTTATAAATCAAGTTCTGCTATAACGCCTTTTAAAGTTTCGGCAGACTTCATCAAATGCTTGCACTCTGATTCGCTCAGCGAAATCGGAACCTTTGTTTCTACTCCGTTTTTGCCGACAACTGCCGGCAGACTTAAAACTACGTCGCTTATTCCGTATTCGCCGTGAAGCATACTCGATATCGGCAGTATTGAACGCTCATTACGCAGTATCGCTTCACAGATACGCTTGATAGACATTGCTATACCATAGTATGTTGCTTTTTTCTTATTTATAATCTCATATGCGCTGTTCTTTACTCTCTCGGTGATTTCCATTGTCGCTTCTTCATGACGGAAGTGTCCGCGCATTTCGCAAAACGTATTCATCAAAATACCCGACACATTTGCGCTGCTCCATGCGGCAATCTCACTGTCGCCGTGTTCGCCTATAATAAAAGCATGAACGCTTCGACTGTCAACCGACAAATGCTCGCCGAGCTGATACTTGAGTCTTGCGGTATCAAGTACTGTGCCGGAACCGATAATCCTATTTTCAGGCAAACCGCTCAGCTTTATTGCCGTGTAAGTCAAAATATCCACAGGGTTTGAAACTACAAGCAGGATACCATGTATATCCGCACTTTTTATATCCGCCATAATCGACTTATAAATCTCAACGTTCTTATGCACCAAATCAAGACGTGTCTCGTCAGGCTTTTGATTAGCGCCTGCTGTCACAATGACAACTGCTGCATCCGATATATCGCTGTAATCCCCGGCATAAATCTTCATAGGGCTGCCAAACGGAATACCATGACTTATATCCATAGCTTCACCCTCTGCACGGCTATGATCTGCATCAATTAAAACCATCTCAGAGAACATCCCGCTTTGCATCAAACTGAACGCTGTTGCAGCTCCTACAAAACCACATCCGATTATTGCCGTCTTTCTTAAATTAACTCCATCTTTCATTCTGCATACCTCCTGATAACATATATTATCAGTATGTGCAGAAACTTAAAATAAATCCGTATTTATTTTTGATTCTGTTTAATCTCGTCATTCATTAATTCAACAACCTTGTCAATACCCGGAAGTTTGGGGCTGACAACAAGCATGATATCCAGCTTATTGCAAGTATCTGACAAGGCTCTTTTAATATATCCGTCTCTTACAAAGATTACCTGCGGTTTTCCTGCTTGCTCAACATACCTGACAAGCGCAGTTATTAACATTCCGTACTCATCCTCTTCAGGGGTGACAGGCTCATTTAATATAACAGAATTGCGGCCGACATCTGTCATCAGCAGTACTCTTGCATAAAACGGTTTTTTAAATTTTATATCACGAATCGGGTGTTTAAGAAAGCATAAATCAAGCTCAAGTTTTGCTTCAACTTTGGATTTCTTTTTCAGCTTAATCATCAGAGATTCGTTTGTAATATGTAAAACACGGCTGCTGCCTGTCCTTAGTTTGCCCGGAACAGAATTCAAAACCAATTCTCCGTTCTTCTCGTCGCGTGACAGCCTTAGCATATTTGACGAAAAATCAATCTCTATATTGCTTTCAAAATATGTGTTCAGCATATATTTTAAGTTATCAAGTATTTGAGCAAACCGTTCAGCTTCTTCAATATTCAAAATTGACGGACAGTACCTGTATTCGTATCGTCTGAAATATAAACAATCCTCACTTTCAGAATCATAACCAAGCTGATTCATTATGTTTTTATCACGATTGGTAATCGTATCATTTCCGCGCACAAACATAGCCAAACTATCCTGGTATCTGGGAAGCTGTGCATTAGGAATCGGATAACCATCAAGCATTTTCGCAAAGCCGTACACCCCGGCAGGATTGGCATAACCAACAATGCCTTGGCTTCTGCCGGTCTTGCCAAGAAAGTTAAAATATATCGGATACGGAAATTCCTTCAGCTCAATACAAAACAAATCTGTATCGCCGAGCTTTTTCCACGGCGACATGTCTTTTATCTCTGAGGCTGTTTTATATAATCGCTCCCATATTTTAAGTTCGTTTTTATTCATAACACGGTTCTCTCTTTCTGTTATACATTAGCTAATAAATATCCCAAATTGCATATATCTCCGGCGCCCATTGTAATAATCAAATCGCCGTCTTTTGTATTTGCTAAAATATATTTCTCCATTGCGTTTATATCGTTCATGTATACAGCACCGGGTATCAGCGCAGCCAAATCGCAGGCATGTATCGTACCGTCGTATTTTTCACGCGCGGGATAAATGTCCGCTATCATAACCCTATCGGCAATTTTAAGGGAGTTTGCAAACTTTTCAAGAAATGCCGCAGTTCTTGTATATGTGTGAGGCTGAAATACAACCCACACATTATTATATCCCATTTTTTGGGCTGTCTCAATTGTGGTTTTTATCTCTGTCGGGTGGTGAGCATAATCGTCAACAACCTCTGCACCGCCACAAGTCTTGCCGAGCCTATCAAATCTACGTTTAGCTCCGCTGAATTCCTCAAGCCCCTGCTTGATATACTTTGGCTCAATACCAAGGAAGTCGCAAGCCGCCGCAACACCTATAGCATTGCAGATATTATGGTTGCCTGCAACGTTTAGATTAACGCTTACTAATTTTTCACCGTTATGACATATATCAAAACTCGGCCTGCCATCATTTGAAAGGGTAATATTTTCTGCGGTATAATCTGCTTTTTTATTAGTCAGCCCATACGTTAACAGATTTTTTTCGACGTTTTGCACGATTTCGTCAGTAGTTTCTTCGTCAACACATACGACATTACAGCCCTTTTCGCTTGTAAGTCCTGCGAATTTCACAAAAGAAGATTTAATGTGATTGAGGTCTTTAAAATAATCCATATGGTCTTCTTCGATATTGGTGATTATTGAAACATACGGTTTAAAGTGCAAAAAGCTTTCAACATATTCACAAGCTTCAAAAGGCAGATATTCACTGCCGCCTATATGATAGTTGCCGCCGATTTGTTTGAGTTCGCCGCCAATGAGGATTGTTGGATTTTTTTCAGCTGCAAGCAGAACAAGAGACAGCATTGACGAGGTCGTGGTTTTACCGTGGGTTCCTGCTACAGCAACCGGATACTTATATTTTTCAAGCAGAGCTCCCAAAAGTACGGCTCTTTCAACGGTAGGAATACCTTTATTTTTTGCAGCCATAAGTTCCGGGTTATCTTCTGATATCGCAGCAGTGTAACATACTAAATCCGGGTTTTTTATATTATCTTCGGATTGTCCGATAATAATTTCGGCTCCGCCCTGTTTTAGTCTTTCGGTTAAATTTGAAGGCTTCATATCGCTTCCGGAAACCCTATAACCAAAATTAAGCAGCATTTCGGCAATACCGCTCATGCTTATACCGCCGATGCCTATCATGTGTATGTATGCGCCGTCAGCTAAGTCGGAAACAGAAAAATTACTCATAATATTATTTACCCTCTTTCGTAATATTTGGTAGTGGTTTCAGTATACTATACATTTATACTTTTTTCAAGGTCACCAATTAAATTCAAAAGAATTTTATATATTTATATACATATTATATAAAATTCCTCGGTTTAAATACCGACAGCAACGCAGAAATGAGTGAGAATATATGGAAATAATCAAACGCACGGAAAATCCGTGCGTCTGTCTTAGCATTATTTAATTATTATGATAATACCGCGCCTGTACTGCCGGAACTTACACTCTTCGCATACCTTGCAAGGTATCCTGTTTTAATGTTAGACTCTTTCGGCGTCCAGTTCTTACGTCTTTCTTCAAGTTCTTCATCTGATACTTCAAGTTTGATTGTGTAGTTTGGAATATCAATGCTGATTGTGTCTCCCTCATGAACCAAAGCTATAGGGCCACCATCAGCTGCTTCAGGCGATACATGACCAATTGCCGCGCCGCGTGTCGCACCGCTGAATCTGCCGTCTGTTATAAGCGCAACACTGCTGCCGAGACCGCTCCCTACTATCGCCGCCGTTGGGTACAGCATCTCTCTCATGCCGGGGCCTCCTTTAGGTCCCTCATAACGAATAACGATAACGTCTCCGGGATTAATCTTTCCGCCGTAAATTGCCTCAACCGCATCCTCTTCACACTCAAACACACGCGCTTTTCCGGTATGTACCATCATTTCATCACATACAGCCGAACGTTTAACAACACAGCCGTCAGGTGCAACATTGCCCTTCAACACAGCAAGACCGCCTGTTTTGCTGTATGGATTATCCTTTGTTCTGATTACCTCAGGATTTGATATTTCACAGCCTTTTATGTTTTCACCAACTGTTTTTCCTGTTACAGTCATTGGAGTTGTATCTAAAAGGTTCAGCTTATCAAGCTCGTTCATAACAGCATACACACCGCCTGCACGGTTTAGGTCAAGCATAAAGTGATCGCCTGCCGGTGCAAGATGACAGAGGTTCGGAGTTTTTTCTGACACTACATTGATTGTATCAAACGGCAGATCAATACCGCACTCATGTGCTATAGCAGGAAGATGAAGCGCGCTGTTTGTACTGCATCCAAGCGCCATATCAACGGTTAAAGCATTGATGAATGCTTCCTTTGTCATTATATCTCTGGGTTTGATATCATTTTTAATAAGTTCCATAATCTGCATACCTGCTGTTTTGCCGAGACGAAGTCTCTCAGAATATACAGCCGGAACAGAACCGTTACCCTTTAACCCCATACCGAGCGCCTCAGTAAGACAGTTCATGCTGTTTGCAGTGAACATACCCGAACACGAACCGCAGGTCGGACAGCAGTTTTCTTCACAGATCTTGAGTTCTTCTTCTGAAATCTCTCCGCCTTTAGCACGGCTTACTGCCTCAATCATTGTTGAATAACTTGCCGGATTGCCCGTCCATTCCTTACCGGCAAGCATGGGGCCGCCGCTAACAAAGATTGACGGTATATTGAGTCTTGCCGCAGCCATAAGCAGACCGGGTACGTTTTTATCACAGTTCGGAACCATAACAAGACCGTCAAACGGATGAGCCGTAGCCATCGCCTCAGTGGAATCAGCGATAAGTTCGCGCGTAACCAATGAATACTTCATACCCTCGTGCCCCATTGCAATGCCATCGCAAACCGCAATTGCCGGGAACACAATAGGAACACCGCCGGCGAGAGCAACACCCTGCTTTACAGCCTCAACCACTTTATCAATATTCATATGACCGGGAACGATGTCATTCTTCGAGCTGACAATACCGATAAGAGGCTTATTAATCTCCTCGTCTGTCAGACCGAGAGCATACAGCAAAGAACGCTGCGGAGCTGCGTCTATTCCCTTTTTTATTCTGTCACTTCTCATTTTTTAACACCACCTATATAAATTTATCAAGACAGATTCGCCTTATCAATATCCGAATAAATTATATAACACTTTTATATATATGTCAAATGCAAATTATTTCATAGTCCCAATACAGACGCTGTTCTCGGATTATATGAATGCGCATGGCACACCGCTATTGCAAGCGCGTCTGCTGTGTCGTCAGGCTTTGGTACTTTTTCAAGATTAAGCAGCGTTTTAACAAGCTGCTGAATCTGCTGTTTTTCGGCTCTGCCGTATCCTGCAACCGCCTGTTTGACCTGAAGCGGCGTATATTCATAAATTCTGACCCCATGATTGAGCGCAGACAGCAGCAGCACGCCCCTCGCCTGTGCAACATTAATCGCCGTTTTTTGGTTACTGTTGAAGAACAGCTCCTCAATCGCCATAAATTCAGGATTATTACGCTCAATAATTTCATTTAAATCATCATGAATCGATTTAAATCTTGAATTCATTTCCTCACCGGCATTTGTGATAATTGCTCCGTATTCTATTACTTTAAATTTGTTTCCGATATAATCTATAACCCCATAGCCGACAATAGCATAACCCGGGTCTATGCCTAAAATTCTCAATTATATTCCTCGTTTCATTATGAATTATAATACACAATAAAAAATGCGGCAAGTCACAATGACTTGCCACAACCTGGTGGAGATGAGGAGAATCGAACTCCTGACCCCCTGCTTGCAAGGCAGGTGCT
>CAOKIL010000069.1 GCA_948468535.1 uncultured Eubacteriales bacterium | reverse complement strand
TCAAACAGGGGCAAATATTGCGAAAAATGTTCCAAATCGGAACGAAAACGAAAAAAGGCTGTGTATGAGAGGAAACGAAGAATAAAAATGGGCATTTAGGACTTTGGAAACCGCATAAAACCTAATGTTTTAGATACCCAATGTAGAGGGGCTTGTGTAGTTACACTCAAACCCCGTAATTTGAACGTTGAAATGACCACGAAACTACTATACAACGAGAGGAGGGACAACATACGAAAATAGACGGTGATTTCAAGCAGGACATACCTCAATACGAGATAGACGCACTTGCAAGGTGCATACTTCCGAAAATCCAAGCATATTTTGAGAGTGAGGAAGGCAGGAAAGAATTTGAGAGATGGAATTTGAACCAAGAAAAGAAATGATTTTAGAACTTACATAAACGGCAGTATCAAGCAAATTATGATACTGCCGTTTTTAATTATAGCCAAAACAAAAATCCGAACCCATCACCGATTAGTGAAAAGTTCGGATTTGATTTGAATGGTGACCCATCGGGGAGTCGAACCCCGGACACCTTGATTAAAAGTCAAGTGCTCTGCCAACTGAGCTAATGAGTCATATTTATTTAAAAACTTTGGCTGGGCCGGCAGGATTCGAACCTACGAATGCAGCAGTCAAAGTGCTGTGTCTTACCGCTTGACGACGGCCCAGTATATTGTGGGGTGGGTAAAGGGAATTGAACCCTTGACCTCCAGAGCCACAATCTGGCGCTCTAGCCAACTGAGCTATACCCACCAAATAAAAAATGGCGCGCCTGAAGGGACTTGAACCCCTGACCCACTGCTTAGAAGGCAGTTGCTCTATCCAGCTGAGCTACAGGCGCATAAAATATTATAACCGCCGTTATGACGGTTATAATCTGGAGCGGGTGATGGGAATCGAACCCACGCAATCAGCTTGGAAGGCTGAGATTCTACCATTGAACTACACCCGCATTTGCGACTTTCTTAGTATAACAAGTAATTTATGGTTTGTCAAGACTTTTTGTTAAATTTTTTTAATTTTTTTAATTTAATGCCTCAAAAAAACGATATGCACCCCAAAAGTGTCTAACTTTTGAGATGCATATCAAACCGAAGTATTATACTATTTTATTCTGTAATAATTACGGTATTTGTGCTCTCATCCCAATCTACGATGCAGTTAAATGCCTCGGCTATTGCACGCACAGGAACAAAAGTTCTGCTGCCTATTAGCTGAGCCGGCACATCTATGGTTTTCAACTGATTATTTACATACATTTGCTTGCTGCCTATTTTAAGAGAAATATAGTTTTGCGCTCTTTGAGCAAGCACCGTTTGAGTTGCTTCAACCCAATCAACATCAGCTCCGAGCGCTTCAAATATTGCGCGTATCGGAACAAGAGTTCGTCCGCCTGTAATTATCGGTTGTTCATCAAACTCAACCTTTTTGCCATTGACCGTGACAGTGACGGTTGGGCTCTGTGAAACAACGCTCGGGTCAGGCTCACCTGAAAAACTTATACACTCGCCGCGTTTTATGAATGTATACGACTTTTGAGTGCCGTTGCTTGCGGAAACTGTTAAACCGTGTTCGCCATCTGAAAGTCCTGAGATGTTCAAACCACACAAGTATGGTATTTGACTTGCTGCATGATACCACGTTCCGTCTATATAATAATTCACTGTTATTTCAGGTTGGTTTCTAAAATATGCAAGCATATACAAAGGAACAATTCCGTTTTTGGCAACGAGTGTGCCGCTGTAGTTTGCCGGAGCAAACACAAAGTTCGGCGAACCGTTTGCGCTGCGAATATAAGCACCGCTGCTTGATGCCTGTTTAAATATATCGCTTGCGTAGACGTAATCCGAAATATCAAAATGTTCTGCTTCGTCAGCCCTGTGCGTATTGAAATAATTAATCATTTTAATCTGCGGATATTTCATCGTGAGATACCAAAGCATGTTTCTCAGTCTCGGCGCAGCCCAGCCTTCGAGATTTTCGCCGTAAACATTACCTGTAGCAACTCCGCCTTCACTTATCATAACCGGCTTTTGTATATTATTTTTGCTTATGAAATCCATTATTGGTTTTATTCTATTTGTTGCAAAAGCGCAGTCACCCGTCATGAAATATACACTGTTTTTGTAATCAGTATTTTGATTGCCTTGAAAATATTTAATAGAATAACAGCTAACGCCAATCCAGTCAACATATTCATCACCCGGATAAAAATATTCAAATGGCCTGTCAAGCGCACCCATATCATTAGGAGCCCAAACAACAGCAAAATTAGGATATTCATGAACCATATCGGCAACGTTTCTGAATACCTCAATATATTTTTGCGGATCATCGCCTAACGAAGATACATTCATCTCGTTCGCAAATCTAATAAACATTGGTTTGTTATATCCATTAAGTGTGTTGAGCACATTGCGTACAGTGTTATAGTCCACTGTATTCATGTCCGAAATCGTCCATCCCACCATCGTCACAACATCATCGTTTCTTACCATGGAATTTGCGGGATAGTATAGGTCGTTCTGCCACATATCTTGAATATATGTCAGATAAGAACCGAGAGGCTTAAAATCATTTGAACTCTCTGCAACCATTCCGATGTATGCACCGGCTCTCGGCTCAAGGCGCGCGCCATAATACGGAGCAGAATCAATGCTGCCCTCGGCATAAAGTTCAAAATCCGATTGTGAGACCATAGCTTCTTTTTCTTTCAAAAGCGCACCCCAGTCAGGAGTCGGAAAAGTAAATGCTGTGTTAAATCCAATAATCGCAAAGCTGAGTAAAAACGCTATAAACTTCTTCATATTTTTAATCCCCCTTTCTGCTTTCTGTTTTATAATGGATATTAAATATATTTTACTGCAAAAGCGTTGCTTTATAAACAGTAAAAATATGTCGGCAAATTATAAGAAAAATTTCTTATTTTTTATTTTTCTTAAAAATAAAACTAAATTTTGGCTTCTCTGCTATATGCTCTGCAATTACACTTAAATACCTCAAAAGCGGGTCTGCTGCAAGTGCAAACACTATCAGAAGCATTATGCATTTTATATTCATTCCGGTTATTGCGAATAACCAGCTCACAAACACTGCACAGAACAGCCATCCTCCTATCATTGCCGCAAGCAAGATCCAATGCCATACTGTCATTGGCTTCATAATCCGATAAAGTATCATAAACCCCACTATTGATACCAAAACAGTACATGCTGTCGAAACACAGTCGTCATCTACATTAAACACGCCACAGAATATCACAAGTCCGCTGACAATTAGAAAATCAGTTATACCGGCAGGAGCCGCCTTTGAAAACACGTTTGTCAGGAACTTTCCTTTTATAAGCGACTTATTTGGTTCAAGCGACAGGAAAAACGCCGGTATTCCTATTGTGAACATTGCAATCAATGAAATCTGCGACGGCTTCATCGGATACGCATTGACTGCTATCATTGAGAATATTGCCAATAGCAGTGAGAATATGTTTTTAACCAAAAACAGACTTGCCGAACGCTCAATATTATTAACCACTCGCCTGCCCTCAGCAACAACCGACGGCATCTTTGAAAAATCCGAATCAACCAAAACAAGCTGCGATACCTGCGATGCAGCTTCGCTTCCCGACGCCATTGCAATGCTGCAGTTTGCCTCTTTCAGCGCAAGAACATCGTTGACCCCGTCGCCTGTCATTCCAACTGTTCTGCCCTGCTCTTTAAGTGCACGAACAATTCTGCGTTTCTGCTCAGGCACAACTCTGCCAAAGACATTATAAATCTGAACCGCCCGGCTTATATCCTCATCAGTTGAAAGAGTTGTTGCGTCAACATACCTCTCTGCATTTTTTATACCTGCCTCACCGGCAACTCGTGAAACCGTGACCGGATTGTCGCCGGATATAACCTTTATCTCAACGCCCTGCTCTCCAAAATATTCAAAGGTTTCCTTTGCTGTCGCGCGTATAGGATTTGCAAGAAGTACAAATCCCAGTGCATCGGCTTTCCCTGTGAGTTGTTTTCCGTCAGGTTCTCCGTTGTACCTTGCGAAAACAAGAACGCGAAAGCCCTCCTGTCCAAAGTCGTTCACTAAGTCCTTATAATCATCAAAATCGTCTCTCAATACAAATTCAGGAGCGCCGAGCACATAGCTCTGTCCGCCCATAACAGCGCCGCTGTACTTGAATTTTGACGAAAATGATATAACTTTATCCGGCTTTGCTCCTGTAGCCGATGTAAAAAACTCCTTCATGGCAGCCATTGTTATATTATCGCTCTCCATTGCTGAAACAACGTTGCTAATCAGTGTAGTTACGCAGTCATGGTCATTGCCGTCAACGCATACAAGCCGGTCGACTTTCATATCCGTCTCTGTTATTGTTCCTGTTTTGTCAACGCAGAGCACATCAACTCTTGCCAATGTCTCGATGCACTTCATGTTACGCACAAGAACCTGCTTGCGTGCAAGACGCATGATACTGACAACCATTGCAACGCTCGCTAATAAGTACAAACCCTCAGGAATCATACCGATTACTGCGGCAACCATTCCTGTCACGCTTTCTCTGAATCCTGCGTCAGTAAAGAACATTTGCTGAATAAACAATATCAAACCAATTGGTATAATAATAACTCCCACTATTTTAACCAGCTTATCAAGTGAACGAATAAGCTCGGACTGTTCATCGCCCTTGTCCTCAGTTGCCTGAAGCGTCAGCTTTGAAACATACGAGTTTTTCCCCACACGCGTCAGACGTGCTCTGCATTTTCCTGATACAACAAAACTGCCCGACAGAAGCTCATCGTCTGTCTTTTTTTCAACTTCCTCAGATTCGCCTGTTATTAAGGCTTCGTTAAGCTGTGCCGTTCCTGAAACAACAACCGCATCAGCCGGTATTTGGTTGCCTGCCGAAAATTCAACCAAGTCATCAATCACGAGATCTTCAACCGGCAGAGATATAGTATTTCCGTCACGAATAGCTGTTGCTTTCGGCTCGCTCAATATTTTCAGCTTGTCAAGTGCAGCCTTTGAACGAAACTCCTGAACAATACCTATTATTGTATTAAAAAAGATTACGCCGAGAAACGTCAAATCTCTGAAAGACCCGACAATACACAAAAGTGCAGCAAGTACCGCAAAAATTAAGTTAAAATAAGTAAAAACGTTGCTTTTAATTATCTCACCGTATGTCCTGGTTGACGAGTCAACGGATTCATTGAATTCACCTCTGTTGAGTCGCTCCGTCACCTGACCTGATGTCAGACCGTTTTCTTCATCAAACACTGTGCTTGTAATATTTTCCGTATCCATACAAACTCCTCTTTGATATATATTAAGTAGTTTTACCACAAATAATTATAATTATATACTATTTTTTGGGAAAATCAAGTGAAAACGGCACAATAAAAGCAATCCAAACGTAAATATTTTTTAAACTTATCCGCAGCGGCATTTTATTTTTTTGCCAAAGCTCTCACACTGCCGATGCGGTTATTGACAAAAACCATCGAAAAGGCTATAATGCGTATAGTTGCCATGTATGATTTCCTTATATTAATATGGCATGATGATTACGTCAAATTTGTCAAAGACTTTGCTGAAAGATGTGTAAATATACATTTAATTCAGGACATGTCTCGAAAGTACTTCTACCGGAATAAAGTTTCAATATAATTAAACAAAGGGAGGTTATCATGACACTAAAAGACTTACCTATCGGAAAGACAGCAACCGTACTTACAGTTGGCGGCGACGGAGCCTTACGCAGACACTTTTTGGACATGGGTATAATACCAAAAGCAAATATCACCATGGTAAAACATGCGCCAATGGGTGATCCCATTGAACTAAGAATCAACAGTTATGAACTGACTCTGCGTTTGGCGGATGCTGAAAAAATAGAGATTACCAATATTCGTGAATATACAGAACAAGAAAGACCGCCGAGACCGAAAAAACACACCATTCACCCGGGTTTGGGCGAGGGCGGAAAGTATCATATAAAAGAGGACGAAAACCCGCTGCCTGACAGTGTGCGTCTGACGTTTGCCTTAGCCGGCAACCAGAACAGCGGAAAGACAACGCTTTTTAACCGGCTGACCGGATCGAATCAGCATGTCGGCAACTTTCCGGGTGTCACGGTTGACCGAAAGGACGGAATAATCAAAGAACACAGCAACACCCTTGTAACTGACCTTCCGGGAATATACTCGATGTCGCCGTATTCAAGCGAGGAACTCGTGACAAGGCAGTATTTGCTTGACGAAAAGCCTAAAGGCATTATCAACATAGTTGACGCTACCAACATTGAAAGAAATCTTTATCTGACAATGCAGCTTATGGAGCTTGATATTCCTATGGTTCTTGCTCTTAACATGATGGACGAGATTAAAGAAAACGGCGGTTCAATACTTGTCAATGAGATGGAAAAAATGCTCGGAATCCCTGTTGTCCCTATTTCGGCAGCAAAGAACGAAGGTATAGGTGAGTTAATCGACCACGCTATGCACGTTGCCAAATATCAGGAGCGACCAAATAAACAGGATTTTTGTGATGCGAACGACAAAGGCGGTGCCGTACACAGGTGTCTGCACAGTATTATGCACTTGATTGAGGATCATGCGCGAAACACAAAAATACCGGTTCGGTTCGCTGCGAGTAAGCTCGCCGAGGGTGATGAGCTTATCCTTGAAAAACTTAAGCTTGATAAAAATGAAACTGAAATCCTTGAACATATAATAAAGCAAATGGAAACAGAAAGAGGACTTGACGGCGCCGCCGCAATTGCTGATATGCGGTTTGGGTTTATTAACAAGGTCTGTGATGAAACAGTTGTCAAGCCGCGAGAGAGCAAAGAACATATACGCAGCAAAAAAATTGACAGAATACTTACCGGCAAATACACCGCAATCCCTGCTTTCATCGGAATAATGGCAGCAGTGTTTTGGCTAACATTTAATGTTATCGGCGCGTGGCTTTCTGAAATTCTGGAAATTGGAATAACAGAAATAACCGAACTGACTGAAGCTGTACTGCAGGCGCTTAACGTAAACAAAATTCTTGAATCACTGATTATTGACGGAATATTCAGCGGTGTCGGAAGCGTTTTAAGCTTCCTGCCTACGATTGTCACTCTGTTCTTCTTTCTGTCGCTTATGGAAGACAGCGGATACATGGCAAGAGTTGCCTTCGTTATGGATAAACTCCTACGCAAAATCGGACTTTCAGGACGGAGTATTGTCCCGATGCTGCTTGGGTTCGGCTGTACTGTACCCGGAGTAATGGCAAGCCGTACTCTGCCGTCAGAACGTGACAGAAAAATGACAATAATGCTGACGCCGTATATGAGCTGTTCAGCAAAACTGCCTATTTACGCCTTCTTCACGGCAGCATTTTTCCCTCATCACGGCGCTTTAGTGATGATTGGACTGTACTTTATCGGAATCATAGTCGGAATTTTAATGGCTCTGCTAATGAGAAAGACTATATTTCACGGCGAGGCAGTCCCGTTTGTAATGGAGCTGCCGAACTATCGTCTTCCGGGAGCTAAGAATGTAGGACGTCTGCTGTGGGAAAAGGCAAAAGACTTTATCCAACGAGCCTTCACGGTTATATTTGTAGCAACAATTGTGATTTGGTTCCTGCAAACATTTGACACTCACTTTAACGTTGTCACAGACTCACAAAACAGCATACTCGCTGTTATTGCAGGCTGGATTTCACCTATATTCAGACCGATTGGATTTGACGACTGGAGAATATCCACAGCTTTAATCACCGGTTTTATGGCAAAGGAAAGCGTTGTAGCAACATTGTCGGTGCTGTTCGGAACTGTCCACAACCTGACTGCCGCAATAACACCGCTGGCAGCAATGAGCCTGCTTGTTTTCTGTCTGCTGTATACGCCATGTGTCGCAGCAGTAGCATCTGTGAAAAAGGAACTTGGCGGAAAGTGGGCGGCAGGCGTTGTAATTATTCAGTGTGCAGTCGCATGGATAGCTGCGTTTCTTGTCAGGTTTGTATGCTTGTCTTTAATGGGATTGTTTATGTGATAGCAAACATAAAGTTCACACGGGCGGATAATATCCGCCCGTGTGATTATCAAAACTTCAAATCAAATCTTTAACTGTCAACAAGCAAATCAACATCGCTTTTTTCATTGGCAAGACCTTTAACATACGACACGAAAAGCATTGCTCTTTTAACTTTATATCCATGCAAAACAGGATTCAGTGCAGTTTTTATATCATCAACATTATAAATTATATCCGACATAAATTTCACCTCTTTTAATCCCTTATATTTTAACATAATTTTATAACATATGCATGCGAAATAAATGTTGGGAATAACAACAAAATTGTTGACAAAAACAAAAAATAGATATATAATAGAAACAGAAAAAGAAGGCACCGTAAAACGGTTAGCCAAAAGTCTGATTAAAATAACCGCAACTTTGGCTGAGGGCGGTTATTTTTTTATTGACTCTATGAGAGCCATAAACACTATCATAAAAATGATTATGTATACATACTCCATAGATTGTCACCTCATTTCATATCCATATAAGTATTCACCTATATGAATTCAGAGGCTAACCGCTCTTTAATACCTTCTTAATCTGCCTGACTATTGTCAGTATCAACATTATACAATAT
>CAOKIL010000068.1 GCA_948468535.1 uncultured Eubacteriales bacterium | reverse complement strand
AGATGAATATATAAATGACAATGCGATTTATGATGCAATATTTCTTGATATGGAAATGAGCGGTATTAACGGAATAGAAACCGCAAATAAGTTAAGAGAGTTTGACAAGCATGTCATAATAGTTTTTATAACAAGTCATACAAAATATATGCAGAAAAGTTTTGAATGTATGCCGTTTCGTTTTTTGGTCAAGCCCATTTATTTTGATGACGTTCAGCATGTTATTGACGAAATCAGAGTAAAGCTGAAAGAAAGTCATCCAACTTTTATGTTTAATTACAAAAGGAAATATGTAAGGTTATTTTATGATGATATAGTTTATTTTGAAAGCAGATCTCACATTATTTTAGTAAAAACTGTCGGCGAAGAATATCAGCTTATGAAGCCTTTAAATGAATTGATAAATGAGTTACAAAATGATACGTTTTTTAGAGCACATAAATCCTATATAGTAAACTGCAAGTTTGTAAAGGAAATAACTGAAAAACATGTTATCCTGTATGGAACAGATTTTACTATACCTTTAAGCAGAACTTATAAAAAAGGGTTTATTGAAGGCTTTATAAATTCTTATGAGAGGAAGTATATGATATGATTGATATTTTAATAAGTGCGCTGACAGCCTTGTTTGGCGCTATAATGTTTAATATGATGCTGAGTGCTTTTTTGGAAAAACGTGAAAAGTTCCCGGGGAGTATATATATTGCGGCAGTATTTTTGCTTGCCGTATCTCTATATTTGAGCAACACTCTGCTTAAATATACATTGCTGAATATTTTTGTGACCACAGCTTTAATATTCTTGGTGTCACTGCTCTATCAAGGAAGTATGAGAAATCGAATTTTTGTTTCTATTATGAGCAGTTTGATGATGACCATTGTCGAAATGATTGTGCTATTCTTAATAACACTGATAATTGGAGCCTCTGCAGAAGATGTTGTAAAAAATTTCGGACTTAAACTTTTTGGAACAATCCTATCAAAAATGTTATCGTTTGCCGTGTTTAAGATAATTTGTTCAAAAGTAAAAAAGAGAAATAGTACTTTTTTGAAGCCTTCGTATTGGTTTTTCTTTCTTATAATTCTTTCAACATCACTGTTTGCACTTGGTGCAATATCTGTTTCTCAGGTAACAAATGTTGTGATATCAAATATCTTTTCTGCTGCATGCGGATTCGGGCTTTTGTTTAGTACGTTTTTTTCAATATACCTCTATGAACACATGTCACAGCAGGCAGAAGAATTGGCTAATGAAAGGTTATCAAAAGAACGCGCAGAGGCGACAGAAAAGCACTTGAGTGAGATACTCGTTACACAAAGGCAGTTGAAAACTCTTAGGCATGACTTAACAAATCATATGATAGCCCTGCGCTCTTACTTTGAAGCGCAGGATTATGCAAATGGTTTGATTTACATAAACAACATTCAGCAGATGCTTGATATTAATAGCTTTATTAATACTGGCAACACTGTTATTGATGCAATTATTAACATCAAAAAGGCTACGGCAGACAGCAAAGATATTGAGTTTAAAGTTAATATTCAAATTCCTGAAAACTTAGGAATAGAACCCAGTGATGCAGCAGCAGTTTTAGGTAACGCTTTGGATAATGCAATCGAAGCGTGTGAAAAAGTGAAAAACAGAAAAAGGCGCATAGAATTATCAATAATGTATGATGTGGGCGCAATAATATGCAAAATTAAAAATACAGCAGCGGCGTATAATGCGTTGTTGAAAACAACAAAAACTGACATTCAAAATCATGGTTTTGGAATAGAGAGTATAAAATCTGTGGTAAAAAAGTATAGCGGGGTGTACAAAATAGAATACAAAGATGATGATTTTATATTGTCTTTCGTAATACATGAAAAGTAAAATTTGCACTATATTTAATCGGTTTGCTGATTTTAAATCGGCAAACCGATTGTTTTTTAATTCCAAATGTTTTTTAGGCTTTTAAAACGACCTGTTAGGAAGTTTCGCGTTTTTTTGATTTTTTTTGTGGTATAATAGTACTTGCAAATAGGAGGTGACAAAATATGACAGGATTTACAAAATTTATAGCAAACGTATTGTATGAAAGCAAAATTATTTCTGAGGATGAAATATCTATTATAAGATATGGTATAGAGGTATTTATACTTTCTGTATTTGAAGTATTAAGCATTATTGTTATATCAATATTCGCAGGTAATTTTGCAGAGACGCTATTATATTTTGCAGCGTTTATTCCGCTCAGAGTATATGCCGGCGGTTATCACGCTGATACACGGATAAGGTGTTATATTATTCTGGTTGCTGTATACGTTATATTTTATGCTGTCATAAGGTTTGTGCCGCCGCATAGCTATATTATGTTTTTAACAGCTGCAATAAGCGTGGCATTTTCGGTGATTGTTATTATAGCTTTTTCACCGATTAAAAATCATGCAAAAAAGAGCGGTTATTCCGTCAGAAGCAAGTATAGAAAAATAAGTATTATACTGCTTTTGGTACAAGTTGTTGCAATAGCGGTATTGGTGTTTAAAATCGGAATAAACACATACTTATTTGCTTTTATTTTAGGTCAATTATCAGCTGCAATATCAATGATTGCGGCGATAATTAAAAATTTTTTGAGAGGGGAGGCAAAAAAAGATGAATAAAGTTAAAGGTTTTGTTAAAAACGCATTAGTAAAATACGGTCATGTAATTGCAGGCTGCGCTTTTGCTTTTGTAACAATCGCTGCCAATACACAGTGCATGGTTCCGTTCTATGAGCCGGAAGAGCCGGAAGGTCTTGGCAAGTACCAAAAGGTCAGTAAGTAATCTTGGTATTATCTACTGACAGGCAAAATGAGCCAGATTGGCTCATTTTGCCACACCTTTAAAAAATTATTGCGAGGAGAAATGAGCAGAATAATATTGGTTATCTATTATTAACTATGTTTTTATCTGCGGCTTTGTGAATTAATAATATGTCTAAGAAAAATGAATCTAAAAAACTTGTTGATAATGAGAATAAGAATTATAAGATTTTGGAATCAGAAATTCCGGTAGAGGAATTTAATATATTATCTTATGAAGGTGCAAAAAGTGTTTTGCAGGACGATATACAGTCTGCATGGAAGATAACAAAGGGTGCAGGAGTAAAGATTGCGGTAATTGACGGAAAAGTCGATGTTACGCATCCTGATTTTGGTTTGCATATTACTGATGGATTTGATATAAAGTCAAATTCTGAATTAACATATAATATTGATTTAAATGATGAATATCAGCATGGCACGCATGTGACAGGAATAATTGCGTCAACTGTCCCGGAGGCAGAAATAATACCTATCGCTGTGTTTGAGGGTAGAGACGCAGGGGTTGAAGAAATAATCAAGGCAATAGATTATGCGCAAGAGCAAGGCGCAGACATTGTAAACTGCAGCTGGTGCAGTGACATAAATGATAAAGAGCTTAAAGAGAAAATTGCAGACAGCGGTATGCTGTTTGTTTGCGCTGTAGGAAACAACAATAATAACGTTGACCAACATCCTGTCTATCCTGCATGTTTTGATATTGATAATGTGATAAGTGTAGCATCAATTGATTATGATCTAAAGTTCAGCAGTTATTCGGACTATGGTACATCAATAGATATTGCAATGTATGGTCATGATGTGACGAGTACAATTCCTAACGGTATGTACGGCAAGAAAAGCGGCGCCTCAATGGCAGCGGCGTATGTAACAGCAGGTGCAGCCATGATAAAGGCGGTAAATAGAACAGCTAATGTCAAAGATGTATTGCTGAGTACATCTGCGACACTGTCTAATCTGACAGACAAAGTAAGAAACGGCAAAAAATTGAGTTATCGTAATTTGATTAGTGGTATTTTAAATGATGCCGCCGCGGACTCATCATGTAAGGACAACTTAAACACTGGTAAATGTGAATCGTCTTCTGATAAAAACTTGGAGTTATACAGCATAGAAGAAACTCCGAATCAGTCAACGGACGAAGAATAAGCTGACTTAATTAAAATGATGGGAGTTTGAATATGAAGAAAAAATGATATCAACAGCAGTAATAATTTCGGTTTCGATTTGCGGAATAGTAGTGTATGCAAGCGGACTCGGAGATTCGATTGTATCAAAGTTCATAGGAACAAATACAGAAGTAGTTAATGAACATGCAAATACTTTGCATTCAGAGAATGCTGAACGCGAAAGAATAATTAATGAAGCATTGACCAATTCAGGAGTACAGATAACATTATCAGATGACGATGAAAACATATATAGTAATACAACGGATAAGTTCAGTCGGATGCTGATAGCTATGAATGCTACAATATCTGACCCTGTTGAATATAACGATTTGCTTGTGAATTATGAATATTTGCGAGAAGTTCATCAGCTATCACAGAGCAATCTTGATTATATTGCAGATTTGATTATAGACGGTTGTGATATGAAAGATATCATAAGTATAGCATATTTTTGGTTAGACACTAATGATGATATCAGCTTAATCAAGCAGATATATGACCTCAAAGGTGAATATGAAGGAAGTAGATTTTGGATAGAAGATTCATATGATAGAGTAACAAAATCCAAGAATGGTACACTTTCTGTTGAGGATATAGAGAACTATTTTTCAAAAGGTATGACGGCGGAAGATATAACTTCTGCGGATAAATTATGCCGGAAGGGAGTGTACACTATCCGTGAAATCCTTGAAAAACGCTGTGAAGGTCAGAGTTTTTTGCAGATTATAAATGAGATTGAGGGCAGCGGAATAAGTGTTGCTGCAGTTTTAAGCGATGTTTTGCCAGCCGACAATACGGTGCCTGAAACATACAACAGTGATGAATTATTAAAAACTAAAGAAATATCACAACTTAGAGGAATTACGCAGGAAGAAGCAGTATATTCAATTGCAGCGGGTGAATACAATGCTGACACATACGCAGAAGAATATAATAATAAAATTATAGAAATCAGAGAACGTTTGGAAAATTCAGGGCTTATTAAGTTAGAAACGGAGGTGGATTAGGTGAGAATTAAAAAATCAATATTATTCGCTATTATGCTTATAGCAGTGGTCAGCACTATAAGTATTTCTTGCTATGCTTCAACATCATCTGCACTGAGCGAAAGCAAACTGATATCAACTATGATATCACAGTTTGGAACAGACTATGTTGCTCCGTTTACCCAAAGCGGTGACGATGTGAATCTATCAGAAGGTGCGACTGATATCAGAGAAGTAGATTTGTCACTGCCCGGAAAGAATGGGTTTGACTTAAATATTTACAGAACATTTAACAGTAACCGCTCAAAGGGCGGATATGAGTACGACAAGCAAACTCAGAGAATACATACAAACCCTATGTATTTGTATAATTATACATTGAACGGAGAGAATAAATCTTGCTATATATCGTTTGAAAGAGAAGAATATGTACAGGATTCATTCAAAGCTGTTGCTTCAAAACTGTCAACTTTCAGGACAGACGTGGCAGGACAGAAGTATATAGATTATGACTATAATCTAACCAACGGCGGCACAGTTATTTTAACCCGTGATGTAAATCAAAAGGCGGCATTCAAGACCGAAACGCAGCCTATTGGATATGATTTGATAAAGTATCGTTATGATATAGATATTGGAAACGGCTTTATTATACCAATGCCGCAGATTAAGAAGAAAGACACATATTATGTCAATGACAACACAAAGCGGATATATCAGTCGTTTAAAACTGAAACCGGTGAAATATTGGATTTTTACTATACAGCTTTTAGAGATAACAGTCAGTCTGCGTGGAAAGTGGACTCAAAAGATATAATAAATAAAAATAATTATGAAATCAGCATTTTTATGTCCAATCAAAATCATGCTTTAGGCTTTGAATATGACTTCAGCGCAGTAGATAAAGACGGTAAGACCTATTATTTCTGCATGGCTGATATAACCAAAGGTGAGTCATGTTTACCTGTTGCCGTCACAGATAGGTATGATAATGTGATATATTATACAAACTATGGTGACAATTCAGTGAAGATAACTGATACTATGGGAAGGGAAATTATAGTATCACAAAACGGAATAAGTATTCAAAAGGGCAATAATTCAAAATCGGTTACATACATAAAATCATATGAAAGCACACCGCGTGATCCCAATAATTTGCTTCACTGCATAAACACAAATACATTAACAGTATGTAAGAACCAAGGTAATACTCAGGAGAAAACTATATATTATACAAAGAATAAAACATTGAGTTTTACACTTCGTGGTCAGACCGAGTATCAGTCAAAACTGATAAAGATGCAATATCCGACATACGCGTATGTAACATATGAGTATGAAGATGTGGCGAATATAAAAAAGAAGGCGGTTGGCTCAACAGAGACAAGCGATGATTATAAAGAGTATCATATAACGAAAAAATCCATATATGAGAATGGCGCATTAAAACATACTTTTGATTATAGTTTTAAGTTTGGAAGCGGAAATCACCAAAACAGTAAAACAGTTACTGCGGTTGAAGATATGTCGAATTTAGATTTAAAAAAGCAGACAGAATATAAATTTGATGATTACGGTCAAATTCGCACAGAGTCCGTGACATATTATACGGGAAATGGTAAATATATCGGAACCGCAAAAGAAGAATATTTATATAGCGACAAATACCGTGACCAATCCGACTTATCTGCCTTACAGCTAAGATCCGTAATGAAGGCATACGGAGCAGGGGCAACAAAGTACTATAAGGGTAAGCTGATAAGTGTAAATAATATTGAACGCGATGCACGGAATCGTCTGACGCATCATCAGCAGGGAGAGTCAAGCGTCGATAATACCTATGACGACAAATATGGAGTGCTTCTGACAAGTCAGATAAAGCGTGATATAGATACAAGAGTGACAACTTTTAATACGCTGACAAGCGATAAGAAGAGTGTTGCAAGTTCAAAAATATATGAAAACGGCTCGCTGAAAAATACGGTGAATTATACGTATAACTCTGACGGAACAGTGTCACAAACTGATGAGACTTCAGATGAGTACGGAAGCATAACAACATTATTTTCATATACATATAATAATGACGGTTCATACAGCGTGACAAGCACAGTCAAAAATGTAACCGATGCAGACGGGAACAAAAAAGATATTCAAACTGTCAAATATTATGATTGGCAGGGAAGATTATCCTCCGAAAAAGACGGAAACGGAAATACAACATCATATGAATATGATAACATGAACCGTATAACAAAGCAGATAAACCCGGATGGAACATACAAGGCAATATCATATGATGTAAATCAGAATTCAGTGACAGTTGAAGACGAAAACGGATATGTAACAACAAAGGATTATACACCGCTGGGACAGCCTGAAAAAGTGTATATTGACAATAATCCAAACCGCTTGATAGGTAAATATGAATATGATGAACTTGACAGAGTGACAAGCATGACGGCATATAAAGAACTTGGCGGAGCAAGCGTAACACAAAATTATACATATGATGAGTTTGACAGGGTGATAAAACAGACGGGAACAAGCGGAAGCGAATCACTTGATACAATAAATTATAGTTATGAGTATGACAATAGTTTTGAGTGTTATGACAGAGCAGACAGGATGCCGGTGCTGGATGTAAGCCAATATGACAAAGCAATAGTGATTATAAATTCAAGCGGAAGCTACTATCCAACCTTAAAGTCAGTAAAAATCTATACTGATAACGACAAAGTATACGGTGAGGATTTGTGTAGCGGATGGGCAAGAACAATTGTAGTGGATCTGCGTAATAAGTCGAAACTGAGCGTGGCATCAGCATCTTCTGCAAAGGTATATATCAAGTTTTACAAATCGGGAGATGAGGAAAGCGTACTGGGCGGAGACACCCAAACAGTGACCGCGTCATATACAGGCGACAGCAGTTTTGTAAAGCCGACCGAGATAAAGAAGTATGACGGATTTGGCAGCTTAATATCAGAAACTTTCTGTCAGCCGGGCGAAACAACAGTGATAGACAAGAATATATATAAGCACGATTATTTGGGCAATGTGATTGAGGCAAACGGAGGAAGAAACCTTCTTGAAGGACTGTCGGATTACACCACAAAAACCGAGTATGATTATATGGGCAATCCGGTTAAAGTTTATCGTGCAGATGGCGCATACACGACTGCTGCATACAACAAGCAAGGTCTGGCAGTATCGTCAACAGACTATATGGGAAATACGTCAACAATAAGGTATGACCAAGTGGGACGCGCGATAAAAAGCGAAACACCGTTTGATAATAACAACAATGCAAAAGTTTTGAACTATTATGACAATAATGGTAATATAATAAAAACAAAAGAACAGATAAATTCGCCGGGACAGGCAGAAAAATATAATGTAACCGAATATGAATATGACAGCCGTAACAGATTGACATGCGTGAAGGTAAACGACGGAAGCCGAGACATATACACACAGTATGTGTATGATGAAGTAGGTAACGTATTGAGGGTAGTAACAGGACAGACAAGCAAACTGAGCAATCTGAGTAATCAATACGTAACATTGCCTGATGAAGCATCATCGGAAACCTATGAGTATGATAGGTTTGGAAATGTGATAAGGCATACAGATGCGCTTGGCAATACAGAAAGAACATCGTATAACCTAATGGGATTGCCTATATCGAAAAAAGACCGAAACGGCAGCGTAACGACTAACACATATAACGCATACGGCAGTTTACTGACAAGCACAGTGGGAGCAGATAAAATAACAAATACATATAACGCGAATAACTTGTTGCTAAGCAGTGCGCGTGTCGGTGGTGACTATAGCGATGGTTCCGGAGATGTATCGTATACCTATGATAGTTACGGCAATATAAAAACCGAAACAACAAACGGAGTGACAAATACATACACATATGACCAAA
>CAOKIL010000067.1 GCA_948468535.1 uncultured Eubacteriales bacterium | reverse complement strand
ATAAAAGGCTTGCTCAGTTCATTTTTGAATCATATGAAAGCGGAAAAATTGCAGAGCAGACTGAACTGATAAATATGTTTGGACCTGAAGAAGCGGGCAGAGTTTCTGAAATATTGATTGATGATAAGAATATTCAGAACAAAAGCGAAGAAGCGAGCAGATTGATTAAAATTATGCTTGCATCAAAGCTGAGACGGCTCGAAAAGAAGGCAAGTCTCAGCGGCAATGAAGATGAACTCAGCAGAATATTTGAAGAGATGAAGAAGAATAAAAACTAACGGGGGGGTATATGTATTATGGAAAACACAAATACAAATTCAATGAATAATGAGGCAAATAACGCTGCGGCAGAATCGGGTACACCAAGTATTGATATGAATGTAGCCAAGAAAAAGGCGCAGATTATTCAAGATTTGCTTGAAGATGGCAAGAAGATGGGTATGCTTGAGTACAAGGAAGTTGCGGACAAGCTTGAAGAGCTCGAACTGGATTCTGAACAGATGGACAGAATCTATGAGATTATAGAAAAGCAGGGCGTTGAGATTGTCGGAAGCATTGACCCTGAACCCGTTGTTGACGAGGCTGATGAAATCACAGAAGAAGAACTTGAGGATATGTCGGTTCCGGACGGAGTAAGTGTTGATGATCCGGTTCGTATGTATCTTAAAGAAATAGGCAAGGTTGCGCTTTTGACAGGCGAGGAAGAAGCTGACTTGGCAAAGAGAATGAGCGAAGGCGATGTCAATGCAAAACGCAAGCTTGCCGAGGCGAATCTGAGACTTGTTGTAAGTATCGCAAAGCGTTATGTTGGGCGCGGTATGTTGTTCCTTGACTTGATTCAGGAGGGAAACCTCGGACTTATCAAGGCGGTCGAGAAGTTTGACTATACAAAGGGCTATAAGTTCTCAACGTATGCAACATGGTGGATAAGACAGGCGATAACAAGGGCTATTGCTGATCAGGCTCGTACAATAAGAATCCCTGTGCACATGGTCGAAACGATTAACAAACTTGTGCGCGTTTCGCGTCAGTTGGTTCAGGAACTCGGCAGAGACCCTCTGCCCGAAGAAGTAGCAAAAGAGCTCAATATGCCGGTAGATAAAGTTGGTGAGATTTTAAAGATTGCTCAGGAACCCGTGTCGCTTGAAACCCCGATAGGCGAAGAAGAGGACAGTCATCTTGGTGACTTTATCCGTGATGATGATGCACCGGCGCCGTCGGATGCTGCGACTTTTACATTGCTTAAAGAACAGCTTGTTGACGTTCTCAGCACTTTGACTCCGAGAGAAGAAAAGGTTTTGCGTTTGAGATTCGGACTTGACGATGGCAGGGCAAGAACTCTTGAAGAAGTCGGCAAGGAGTTTAATGTTACCCGTGAGAGGATACGCCAAATTGAGGCAAAGGCGCTCAGAAAGCTCAGACATCCCAGCCGAAGCAAAAAACTGAAAGATTATCTTGAATAAAAAAGAAATATTTTAATCTTTCAATACATATAATATAGCAACTATAAATAAAGATTGGTGAAGGAATTTTGAACAAAACGAACAACGAAATCAATCAAACTGCTGATAAAAACGTAATTATGCGTGTATCAAATGTGAGTATCGTTGTAAATATATTTTTGTCGCTGGTAAAGCTAATAATCGGTTTTGTTGCAGCATCCGGGGCAATGATAAGTGATGCTGTACATTCAGCATCTGACGTTTTCAGCACAGTTGTTGTAATGATTGGCGCTAACGCTGCGGCAAAAGAGCCTGATAATGAACATCCGTACGGTCATGACCGTATGGAATGTATAGCTGCAGTTATACTGTCGGTTGTACTTTTTGTTACCGGTATCGGGATAGGTTTGACCGGACTTAAAAAAATTTTTGGCGGAAGTTATACCGAACTCGCCGTTCCCGGTGCATTGGCTCTGACAGCAGCAGTGTTATCAGTTATTGTCAAAGAAGCAATGTTTTGGTACACGATACACAATGCAAAGAAGATTAATTCAACAGCTCTTACTGCTGACGCATGGCATCACAGGAGTGATTCACTGTCGTCAGTTGGAAGCTTTATAGGTATTCTTGGCGCTCGGCTGGGGTTCCCTATATGTGACCCTATCGCAAGTGTGATAATATGCTTGTTTATTATCAAAGCAGCCTTTGATATTTGCAAGGAATCTCTTGACGAGATGGTAGATAAGTCCTGTGACGAGCAGGTCGAAAAAGATATGAGTGAGATTATTAAAGCTCAGGACGGCGTTATTTCGCTTGACTTGCTGATGACGAGAATGTTTGGCTCAAAGATGTATGTAGATGTTGAGATTGGAGCTGATGAGACAATCAGCCTTAAAGAATCTCATCAAATAGCGCAGAATGTGCATGACGCTATTGAAAAGAGTTTCCCGAAAGTTAAGCACTGTATGGTACATGTTAATCCGGTAAAGTCTCCTGTATAACAGGAGATTTTTTTGTGAATTTATATTTATGGTTTGGGCAATAATACCTTTATACTGTGATATATAAAGGTGTGATTCTCATATGAATAAGTCGGTGTGGACAGACAGGGGTCAGCTTCCGAAATTTGACAGTTTTTTCGGTGACAAGTCAACTGATGTACTTATAATAGGCGGTGGAATTTGCGGTATACTTTGCGCTTATTTTCTTGATAGGTTGGGAATTGATTATATTCTTCTTGAAGGAAGCAGAATATGCAGCGGAATAACGAAAAATACAACTGCAAAAATCACTTCCCAGCATGGATTGATATATGATAAGCTGATAAAAAGCGTTGGTGAAGAAAAGGCTAATATGTATCTTGAGGCAAATCAGCAGGCGGTGATTGAGTTTGAAAAACTCTGCCGTGACATAGACTGTGATTTTGAGTGGAAGCCGTCATATGTATATACAATGAGCGACAGAAAAAAAGCAGAACGTGAAGTCACGGCGGTTAACAGATTAGGTTTTGCTGCTGAATTCTGTGACAGCCTGCCGCTGCCGTTTGAGACCGAGGGCGCAGTTAAGTTTAAAAATCAGGCGCAGTTTAATCCGCTTAAGTTTATCGCATCAATAGCCAAAGGGCTTAATATATATGAGAATTCTTTTGTCAGACATATAGAGAACGGTGTTGCAAGTACAAATATGGGAAGCGTAAAGGCGGACAAGATAATTGTTGCCACACATTTTCCGTTTATTAACAGACACGGAAGCTATTTTATTAAGCTGTATCAGCATCGTTCATATGTAATTGCATTTGATAAATTTACGGATATATACGGTGATTTGGATGGTATGTATATTGATGAAAGTGATACAGGATTATCGTTTAGGAAGTATAACGATTTGATGTTTATTGGCGGCGGAGGACACAGAACAGGAAAGAATGGCGGAAACTGGAACGAAATAAGGGAGTTTGCAAAGTCGCATTATGGAGATATAAACGAAAAATACACATGGTCAACCCAAGACTGCATGAGCCTTGACGGAATCCCATATATAGGTCATTATTCAAAAAATACAGAGAATATGTATACGGCAACAGGGTTTAACAAATGGGGAATGACATCATCAATGGCGGCGGCAAAAATACTGTGTGATATGGTACAAGGTATAAAAAACGAGTATGAAGATGTGTTCTCGCCGAGCAGAAGTATTCTAAAGCCGCAGCTTATGGTTAACGGATATGAAGCGGTTAAGAACTTGATTATGCCAAAGACAAAACGCTGTCCGCATATGGGCTGTGCTTTGGTGTGGAATAAGACAGAGAGAAGCTGGGACTGTCCGTGCCACGGCTCAAGATTCAGTGAAAACGGAAGTCTTATTGATAATCCTGCAACTGGAGGATTGAATGAGAGTCATTAATTTATCCCAAATCCTTTTTGGATTTGCAAAGCGAGCGAATCCGCAAGTTCGGGTGATTCAAATATCTCCTGCGAGTATCTTTGGATAACTCCCAAAGTACCGCAGGTGATAAAGCAGTTTTTAATTTCAAAATTCTTTTGATTTTTTATAGCGTCAGAGTTTTCGCTGATGACAGTCTTTTTTACTGTACTTGTGATTTTAGGAAGAACAGCATCTCCGTTGCTCGGACTCAGCATAATACGCATGAGTTTGTTGCCTTTAATGGTGTCAAGCAAGTCAATAAATATTATGTTAAATTCTGAAATCAGCCTGTCATAGCTGTATTGTCCGAAGATTCCTGCAATCTCGTCTGCAACAGCTTGAGCGAGACAGTCATAATAATCAAAAATATCATGATAGTGAAGGTAAAACGTACTTTTGTTCACTTGTGCGTTTCGGCATAATTCAACAATAGAAATCTTACTTATTGTCTTTTCTTCAAGAAGATCAATCATTGCTTCTTTAAGAGCAATTTCGGTTTTAGTGTATCTTATATCATCAGCGGCTGTTCTTTTTTTCATCTGTCTCATTCCTCCGACAATTTATTCAGCAGCAATTATGCAAACTATTCCTCTGTATCAGATTCATCGGTATCAGGGGTACGCACTACAAATATTTCAGACACTCGCCTTGATTCCATTGACCTAACAGTGATATGAAAGTTTTTGTATTCAAAGCTTTCTCCGACTTCAGGCATCTTTTCGAGATTTTCCATTACCCAGCCCGACACGGTGTTTGGGGAGTCGGCATCGGGTTCTTCGCCAAATATATTAAACAGTTCTTCAAGGTCGGCAGAACCGAGAACCTTATAGTTATTATCTGATACTTCAACAACACTTTCTATAACTTCGTCATGTTCGTCCCAGATTTCGCCGACAAGCTCTTCAAGTATATCTTCCAGCGTGAGTATACCGTCTGTACCGCCGTATTCGTCAGTTACTACAGCAAAGTGTGTCTTTGAATTTTGCAGAACCCGAATAAGCTCGGATACTTCCATAGACGGAGACACATATTTAACGGGAGAAACAATTTTGTTAATATCACTGTGTACATCGCCTTTTTGAATAGCATGGAATAAGTCCTTTTGATGTACAACGCCGATAATATTATCAATTGTGTCGCGGAAGACAGGCAGACGTGAAAAGCCCGAATCAAGGAACATTTCGATAATTTCTTCTGTCGGTGTACCTATTTCAAACGCCTTAACATCGATTCTGGGAGTAAGTATATCGCTTGCTCTAAGTTCGTTGAACTCGATAGCTGACTTTATAAGATCGCTTTCGTCCGCATCTATTTCGCCGCCGCTTTCGGCTTCATCAACGATTGTTTTGAGTTCTTCTTCAGTTATACCGCGATTTTCACCGGCGCCGAATATTTTGCTGATTAGCCGCTTCCATTGTCCGAATAAGAAGTTAATAGGAGTGAGAATAACCTCCAAAAACCATATAGTGGGGGCAACAGCCATTGCGAATGCTTCTGCATTATCTTTCGCCAAACTCTTAGGTGAGATTTCACCGAAAATCAGTACAAGTATAGTCATAACTGCCGTTGACAGTGTAACTCCTGCATTGCCGAAATGGTTTACGAACAATATAGTAGCAATTGATGACGCAAGAATATTTACGATGTTGTTTCCAATAAGGATAGTGGTAAGAAGCTTGTCATAATTCAAAGAGAGTTTTTCAACTAAAACGGCTTTTTGATTGCCGTTGTTTGCAAGATTTTTGATTCTAATATTATTGATTGAAGAAAAAGCTGTTTCGGTCGCAGAAAAAAACGCCGAACATCCAATAAGTACCGCCAAAATTAAAATTAACCCGACTGAACTGTCCATAAGTTTTGTACGCTGCGATAGAGCAGCATGTATCCTCGCTTTCCTGATAAGTAATTTAAAATAATATTATGTTAATAAATTATACCATATGATTGCTAATAAGTCAATCTTAAAATTCAAAGGGGATTTCATCCCCTTTGAACCCCTTAAATCGGGTGCTTGCGTATATTTCAGCAAAGGCAAAGACTTTGCTGAAATTTGTTTATAAAAGACTTTCAACAGATAAATTCTCAAAATACGGCAGATGCTTTATCATGTGACTGAACAAAACAAATTCGCCGATTAGGTCTTCTTTTGCATTGATTAGTGCGTATTGTTCACACTGTGCAAGAGATATATCAATGTCTTCTAGAATTTCCGCATCAATAGTCATACCAACCCATGACTGAACGTCATCCCATGCAGATTTTAATTCGTTTATTTGGCGGTTCAATGTTTCAATGTCGTCTTGATTAATGGCGGTCATTATTATCGCATATGATTCATCAACTTTTTTATCAAGTTCGTTGATTTTTCCGCGGTGAACAAAGATGAACGTCATAGCAACCGCAAGCATTATCAATGTGGCTATCACTCGTTTCATATAACACTCACTCCATATTTTATCTAATATTTTTTCTGTTTTTCTTTATAACAACCGTATGTCCGTTTTTGTCAGCGCCCATGTAGAACACATCGGAAATCCGGGAAATCCCTTCTTTTTTAAGCCTGTCCTTAATCCAGCTTTTGCTGAGCTTAAGGCGTTTTAAGTTGCTGTTTATTATTGAGCCGTTATCGATGATGATATAGCTCATCTCGGTTTCTTCAGCCTTTATCCCTACATCCGACGGGGTCAGCGGACGATTGTCTGAGTTTAGAATAACGCTTACGTTTCCGTTGGTTTCCATAACGATGTGTTCAACTTCTTTGAGGGATGCTGCACCGTTGTTTCTAACCTCTTCAAGCAAATCGCCGATGCTGAATCTCTGGCTTTCCATTTCTCTCTGGTTAATCTCGCCTTCACTGTAAAACGTGCTTGGCTTGCCGTAGAGTACGGTTCGGATACCTATTTTTTTGTATGCGAGATACGACAGCACAACCTCAAAGAACAATAAAATAGCTATTGCAATAATGGCAGTCACAAACGGTTTGCCCGGGTCAATTATCGGGTCAGTCGCGATTTCCGATATGATTATCGTGACAACAAGCTCGGAAGGCTCAAGCTCTGCAATTTGACGCTTTCCCATTATCCTGAGGCAAACCACGACAAACGCGTACATTATGGCAATTCTAAGTACAGTAATCAGCATAGTTTCTCCATCCTTTTTATAAATTCAGTTTTGCTTATTATATCCTTATCATGGAATATTAATACTTTTGATAAAATTTATGTTTTTTCTTTACATCAGAGATTTAAATTGCTATAATAACAAGCAGTATATATGAGTATAAAAGGAGTTTCGATTATGAATTTGGGAATAGATTTAGGCGGAACCAACATTGTCGCAGGTCTTGTTGATGATAACTGCAATATAATAAAAAAGATGTCTGTACCAACTTTGGCAGAACGCTCGTTTGAAGAAATAATAAAAGATATGGCGCATCTCTGCAACAGATTGATTGAGGAAGCGAAGATTGATATTTCGGAGGTTAAGGCACTTGGCGTAGGTACTCCGGGTGCTGTTGACAACAAAAAAGGCATTGTACTGCATGCAGGAAATCTGGGCTGGCATAACGCCCCGATAAAGAACGAACTTGGCAAGTATTTTAAAATGCCGATAAATATAGAAAACGATGCAAATGCTGCAGCGTATGGTGAATATATTGCATGCGGCGTGGATATTGACGACTTCTTATTCATTACGCTTGGCACAGGCGTAGGCGGCGGTATAATAATAAATAAGAAAATATACAGGGGTTTCAACGGAGCGGGAGCAGAGCTTGGACATTTCACACTTGTGCATGACGGAATACACTGCAGCTGCGGCAAGGCTGGCTGCTGGGAAGCATATGCGTCTGTGAGTGCGCTTATTTCCCAAACCGCCGAGGCGATAGAAGAAAATCCCGATTCATTGATGGCAAAGTCGTATAAATCCGTCGGAGAAATAAACGGAAGGACAGCTTTTGATGCGGCAAAGGCAGGCGACAAAGCGGCTCAGAGAGTAGTGAAAAAGTATTTGGAATACGTTGCTGACGGAATTTGCAGTATGGTCAATATTTTTGAGCCTGAAGTTCTGTTAATTGGCGGCGGAATAAGCAAAGAAGGCGACTATTTGTTAAAGCCGATTGCTGAGTATTGCGAGAAGAACTATTTCTGTAAAAACATAAGACAAACAAGGCTCGGAATCGCTGAACTCGGCAACGATGCAGGAATAATCGGCGCTGCGCTTGCAGGTGCGGCTGATTGATATATTGTTTAAGCAATATGTAGTATAGTTTACATTTTTAAACTAAGGAGAGAATATACAAATGATAATTGATATTCATGCTCATGTTTTCCCGGATAAGATAGCAGAGAAAGCATCGCGCGGTATACAGGAATTTTATGATATCAGGGTTCCGTATAACGGAACAGTCGAGAAGTTGATTGAGCTTTCCGATAGGGCAGGGGTTGATAAAATGGTGATACATTCGCCGGCGACAACTGCACATCAGGTTGAAAGCATAAATAATTTTATTATAGAGTGTACAAAAAAGTGTCCGGAAAGGATTATCGGTTTTATGACAATGCACCCTGATTATGCGGATTGCGGTGATATAGAAGCCGAGGTAAAACGCTGTATTGATTCCGGGCTTAAAGGTCTTAAAATACACCCAGATTTTCAGGAATTTATGATAGATGATAAAAAGGCGTATAATATCTATGAGGCAATATCCGGCAGACTGCCGATACTTGTACATACAGGCGACTATCGCTATCAGTGGAGCAAGCCGTCAAGAATGGCAAAGGTAATGGACGACTTTCCGGACATGGAAGTCATCGGCGCACATTTTGGCGGCTGGTCTGAATGGGATAATGCGGCTGAGATTTTCAGAGATAAGAATATCTATGTCGATACCTCAAGCACAATGTATGATGTGCCGATTGAGCGTGTTAATAAACTGATTAAAGATTACGGCGTTGACCATGTCTTGTTCGGAACAGATTATCCGATGTGGGACGCCGAGAACGAACTAAAATATATAGAAAAATTAGATTTAACCCAAAACGAACGTGAAATGATTTTGCACGGCAATACAGAACGACTGTTAAATCTATAAATCCATACGCGGCAGCGGACATA
>CAOKIL010000066.1 GCA_948468535.1 uncultured Eubacteriales bacterium | reverse complement strand
GAGACACGGTATTCGCGATTGCTGGGACAACGCAATGATTACCGTTAATACGTCAACCGGCGAAGTTAAAAATATGCGTGTGACGCTTACGTATTGTGACAAGATTCAGCCTGATGAAAACTTAATTTCAGAAGTAAACGTACAGAGTGCTTTTAAAGAGTTATCTCCTATGAGAGCAGAATATAAATTATCAGACGATGACAAGGCGGTACTTTTGTATGAACCGAGTAATCCGCAAATTTATATAGATGCGTTAAGCGGTAAAGAATTTAACAAGCATGAAGAATACGAAAAGTCAAACATGACGGCTTCAGGCGGAGGTGGAGACAGAGATAGTCATGAGTCAGCGGCAGCAGCAGATTTCACAGAGCAGGAGTTAAATCAAATAAGTGAAATCAACAATCTGATGTCAGTTGACGAGCTTCGTAAAATAGCAGAAGGAATGCCGGAGCTTGGGTTAAACGCAGATGATTATAAGAATTGCAGCTATAATAAAGTAAATTATTCTGACGATAAAGAGAGTGCGTATATGGCATCGCTTGTATATGAAACCAATAGTAAAGACAAGAAAGGCGGCAGAATAACTTTAGATGCTAAGACAGGCGAGCTTCTGAGATATTGGTCATATTTGGATCATTCAGGTACTGAGGTTCCAAAGTATAGTGGTGTTCAGACATTTGAAACAGCGAGGACATTTGCAGAAAAGTACGCTTCAAATCAGTATAAGAACACGATGTTTGACGGAGAGGTTTCGGATAAAATAGATACTGAAGATATAAAGATGCCAATTTATAATTTTTATAGATTAGTAAATGGATATAAGTATGGCGATAATTATATATCAATATGTGTTGACAATATTACAGGCAAGATATGTTCTTTCTTAAAATCATGGAACGGCAGTATTTCATTTGAGTCTGCCGATAATATTATCACACCCGATCAGGCGTTTGAAAGCTTAATGGACTATGTGGGAATACATTTGAGATATGTGCCGCATAAAACCGATGACATCAATGAGGCGGTTATTGTGTATGAGTTAAATGATGATACAAAGCCGTATTGGATTTCTGCACACAGCGGAAGTCTTGTAACTGGCAATGGAAGTCTGTATACTGAAAATAACAAACCATTTGAGGCTGCTGATATAGTTGGTCACTATGCCGAGAATCAGATTAAATCATTGCTTGCTGTTAAAATGATTTCACTGCCTGAAAATGAAACAGCGTTCAGACCTGATGAGCCTATAACTCAGGGCGAATTGCTTGCGTTTGTCGAGTCACTCAAGGGAATGTCATATCCTATGCCTCTTAAATATGACAGTATATACGGTTATGCAAGAAGTAACGGACTGATAAAATCCGACGATATAGCTGACAGCAATGCACTATGCAAGAGAGAGGACGGAACAAAGTATATAATTCGCGCACTCGGATATGATAATATCGCGCAGATGAGTGATATATTTACTACCGGATTTGCTGATGAAAATATGATTTCTGATGGGATGAAGGGTTATGTTGCGCTTGCCAAAGGTTTTGGCGTAATTGGCGGAAATCCTGACAGCACATTTGAGCCGCAGGGTGTTCTGACTCGTGCTGATGCAGCAATAATGATATATAACTATCTTTCAAGATAAAAAAAAGGTACGGATATCCGTACCTTTTTGCCTGTTGAAAAATTACTCAATAATTTTTGCGCTTTGAATTGTTATAGGCGTGACGGGCATGCCTGATGAATCACGCTGAACATTAAGGAAGGCGTCAATGACCTCCATGCCTTCAGTTATCTCACCGAATACAGCATAATTTCCGTCAAGGTGCGGAAGCTCATCATAGCAAATATAAAACTGGCTGCTTGCAGAATCAGGGTCGGTTGAACGCGCCATGGCAATGCTTCCGCGATTGTGCTTCAGTGTGTTTTGAGTGAATCCGTTGCTTGCAAACTCACCGTGAATTTTATTTTCGCTTCCGCCGGTTCCGTTGCCTTGTGGATCTCCACCCTGTGCTACGAAGTTATCAAGTATTCTGTGAAATGTCAAGCCATTATAAAATCCATAATTCACAAGCTGCAGGAAGTTCTCAACCGTTTCGGGTGCATATGTTGGTTCGCATTGTACAGTGAAGGTTTGACCGTCGCTCATGGTGAACAAAACCTTGCATGAGCCCTGTGAAAGCTCGCCTGTCACCGGCACTGTTTCTGTTACGGTTTTTTGCTGTGTGGGTGTCAAAGTCGGTTCGTTGCTTGTGCTTGAATTGTTTGAGGCGGTGTTTCCGCAAGCTGTCAAAGCTACAATTGCCAAAGAGGCAAGGCTTAGACAAAAGATTTTAAGCAGTTTATTTGATTTTTTCATAATAAACTATTTTCCTCCTGTATCAAAGTTTTATTTAATAATATTATATTTTATTACTAAAGTCAACATCGAATTTAATGTTTAGCACACTAACGATAATTAAATCATTATTAATCATTTGCGTATAAATCCGTGCTTTATGCAAAAAAAGTGATTATATAAAAATTATTGTTGCAAATATGTAACAAAACCTTGACAAAAATATTTTTTTAGTGTATCATTAGTATGATATAGTTTAAAATGTATCATACTAATTCTGAAACCTTAAATATTAAAATTTTAAGAAGGCGGATCGCAGTTTTGCGTCCGCCTTCTTAAGTTTATTTTAAATCCTAAAATTACCACCCATACATATTTTGAAGTATAAGTTGATTTATTTTTTCCTGTGTCAGTCGGTTGTTGAGATTGCTGCCGTTTAGCTCTGCCTGCAAAAGGTCGTTATAATATTGCAGATAAATTTGCTTTTTGCTGTTGTCAAGTCTACTGCCCTCTATATTAAGCATATTTTGATTTGACTTCTGCGTGTTAAGCAAGTCTGTCCACTGATAGTTCTGATTATTTTGCATTGTTGTCCAGTAATAATCCTGCTCATTGCTGTCGTATTTTTGTTGATTAAACAGATTATCCCAATTTTTTTGAAGTGCGTTGTTGTCTCTCTCTGCGTTGCTCGAAAGACTGCTGTTTATATTGTTGACTGTATTGTTATTTGCATTGTATGCGTTGCCGTATGCTGTATCATAAACATCCAGCATGTTTCCGAGCAGCTCAATATCTGCGTTGTATTTATCGGCATATCTCTCATACGCGGCTTTTGCAAGTTCGGGGATTTGATTGGTTAGCTGTGTCATATAATATTGCTGCGTTTGCGCTGCGGCAGTTGCCGCGGCAGAATTGGCATATCCGCCGGTTAGTGCGGCATAGTTTGCCATTGCGTTTTCACTTGCCCTTTTTCCTTGAGTAATATATTGATTTTTATACGCTTGATATACTGGGTCGCTCTCAGGGGCATATGTGAAATCTTCCCGGTTTTTGATACTGTTTGCAAGGTTTGTTATAGGCGTTAAGTATCTTTGGTTATAATTATCAAGAACATTATTAGGCGATGAAACTCCAAGCGAGTTTATGTATGCGTTAACAGAATCTTCAATGCTGTTGCGGAAAGCCCACGACTTGCCGTTATCGTCAACATACAAAACATCAAGCGGAATACCGCCGAGCGTCACATTTCCGTTGCCGTAATTTAAAGCGTCAGCCGATAAACCGTACTTTCCGGCATAGTTTGCATATGCGTCTGTAACTTTGACTATCGGATTGGAAGTTGATGAATAATAGTTAACAAGACTGTTCTGAATTTCCTTCGGTGAAGCATATGATACGCCTGCATTCTCGTCTATATATGACGGCTTCATCAGAGTTCTTCCGCCGAGTGTAACGGTTTTGTTCCCCTCATCGTATCCGATGAGGTTATTATTTATGCCCATGTTATTAAGCGTTGCGCGAATCCCGACTGTTCCGTCGTTTCCGGTCGGAACATTAGTTTTGTTTGTGTTGTACGCGGGGGTTCTTGAAGTATCGGCGGAATTTATTGATGCGGAGTTTGTATATTTATCTTGTTTGTTTAACATTTGTTCTACCTCCTGTATACGTTATTATTTCTATGTCATGTACTACTGCATGACCGACGCCGTTAAGCATAATCCTAAAGCTGTCGCACTTGCTGAATCTGACCGGAACTTTGTATGTAATAAAACCGCTGCCTTTGATTTTGCTCATCAGCACAAAGTCCTGTTCGTCAGATGAGGTGTAAACATCAACCTCTGTACCGTCAGGCGCGTCCATTCTGATATAAACTGCGTTTACGCCCTTGAAGTCAATATCGTCAAGAGTGAATTTTTTGGATACCACACACCAGTTTATATCTTCACTTCCGTCGCCGAACTTGTACATATCGCTGTTTGTTACACCATACAGGAACTCATTGTGTTTTACAAAGGCGACAAAGTTAGTATCATCTTCTTTGTGCCACATTCCGTATTCAGGATTAAACACCAAGAGCTCTGCTGTACCGTCCTTTTTTCTGCCGCAGGCATAATACCGCTTACCGTCTGTTCCGGCAGAACAACTATTATAAGCCGTCTTAATACATTCGCTTATTTTCTCAGGCTCTCCGCCTGCGTATTCATAAAACCCATCCGCCGACATATAGTACAAAACACCATTTATTTCAGCAATGCTGCTGCTGTCTGTTGTTCCGCCATATGTTTGTTTGGGTATTGAAAAGTTGTTTGGTGCATCGCCGTATATATGATGAATATAATTTTGCTTAAATGCGACAACCGCAGTCCTGTAGCTTGCTATCCCTGTGAAGCTGCCTTCAGTGCCTATTTCGCTGTACCAGCTGTCATCACTCAGCCCCTGAAACGAGTTGAAGTTAAAGCAGTTCCCAAGCTTTGAGGCGTATATGTATTCGCCGTTTTCTGATGTTCCCCATAGCCTGTTGTTATGAACACAAACATGGTTCATATCGGGAATGTGTATTTCAATTTTGATTTCAGAAGAGTTCAAAGTGTTGTTAAACAGTGCAAAGCTGCCGCTTTTGGTATACATCAGCAGAGACAGTTTTGAATCGGTTGCCTCGTTCACAACAACGCTGACTATGCTTTCGGCCGCGGCGTGATGCTTGCGGCTTTCTATAACAACAGTATTGTTGTGTTCGTCTGTACTGCCGCTTATAACTATACTGTCGCCTACCGAAAAAACTTTGTCAAAACCGGCATTGCTTTTTTGAATATACGCAGTGTACTCGCCGCTTATCTTGTTTAGCGACGAATACAGGCGCGCTCCGCTTATCGAGAGCGACTTCCCCATTGGCTGCATTATCGGTTTTACTTCACCGGTTTCAGGGTCGGGTAGGTAACGATAATAAACCTTATCAGGAAAAATGCAAATGTTTCCGTTAAAGTCGGCAATTGATTTCTTTGTATCAGAGAGCTTCATGTTTGTAACAGCATTGCCGTTGTAGTAAAAATACCCGTCTGCAACACCTGTGAACGAAGTCAGTGGTTCAGCTGAGTATTCAGGCTTGCATATCGCTGTTATATTGCTTAATGAGCATATGTGAAGCCGTGGTTTTCTCGGTGACATTGCAGGTATGGAATCAGATGACATATTGTACATTGACGACATCTGACGGTCGTCTATTTTTTCTCTTTGGTCATATCCAAAGAAGTTAAGTATATCCACCTTTTTGGTCTTATCAATGCTTTTGCCCCCGGTCATGGGAAGATACATTTCTTACACCTCCTACCAGTAGTTATGAAATCCAACCATATCGGTCAGCGGATTTCTGGTTTTATAATCCCGTCTGAACTCATCAAACAGATTGTTGTACTGTGTCATGTGCACGGCGTAGCCATCGTAATCGTGCTGGTACAGAGCGCCTTTGGCGAGAACATACTCTATATACATTCTGTCATATGGCGGTTCTGCCTCTGTTTCATCGTCTATCACACGGCATATTGCAAGACAAGCGCCTGTTTCAGGTATGAGAACATCGTTTGATAGCAAAATTTTTTCGCCGTCGTTTGATATGACATATGATTTTGACGCTGTGTCCCAGTCGGGTTTGTCATCAATATCATTGAGAGCAGCGCAGAGAATGCAGTCGCTTTCCAAAAACGGCAGTTCGTCACCCAATATACAGTCACTGTTTGTATTGAAAGTTCCTTTTATCGAAATACTCTTAATCTCGCGCGGCATATCGAGGTATACAAGCCTTAATATTTTAGGCGTTGTAAGATTTATACCGAATTTTCTGATAAGCTCGCCGTTGTTTAAGAAAGGAAGCGATCGGAAATCTGATTTTTGTATCGGTATACTGTCTATGTATATCATTTCAATGTCCGAAAACAAAATGCCATCGGGCAGTTCGATTTCATCGGCGCATGTTATAACCGTTTCAACAGTGGAATACTGCTTTTTAACTTCACGGCGTATCGCAGATGTTACTTCGCTGCACCACCTTAGTTTTTCGTCTAAAGTAAAGTGGTTCGGGCATAGCTTGTCTGCGGCTTCAATTGCGTCAGTAATTAGCATATAATCACCGCCCTATGCTTCTTTTAGGCTCTCAATATATTCTTCTGCCGCAAGCTCCTGTTTGTGACTGCGTTCAACGGCGAGCGCAACGCATCTGGGAACCGTCACCGGTACTCCTCTTTTTATCTGATAGTTTATTCCGTTGACTGTCACTGTCAAATCATCTTTATTCTTTGAATTGTCTTTGATAAGCATCAGAGGAACCGGCTCCATGTAGAAGCTATCGAGTTCATTTTTGATATTTATATCTGTGTTTTTATTTGATTTTGTCATTTTTGCCTCCGTATTTATTTTACGGCGCTGCGGTTTTTATGCCGCAGCACCTGAATTTTTTGATTAATAACTGCAGGTTGTTTCAACTCTTACCATAAACTCCGGCGAGAGGATTTCAGCAGTCTGTGTTGCCTTCCAGCCGACAGTGCTTCTCTGGTCGAGAGGGTCACCCGTGCCTGCGCTGCCTTTTTGCTTGATTATTGTCTCCAGGCCGCCGCCGTTTATATTTGTCACACCATAGGCGTTCTGACCGATAAACAAGGTAGAATATATATCTCTGCCGTCTTTGCCTGCGCCTGACGGATAGATCATCGAATCTACAGTGATTGTGTCCGATATATCTTCTTTCAGTGTTAATTCGGCAGAGCCGGCTTCTCCGGCTGTAGCTGATGTGATAGTATAGTCAAATCCGTTTATCTGTATCGCCTTGTTTGCAAGCGCTGCTGCATCATCGGCAGAAATGTCCTCGCGGACAGTGATTACTTTGCCGTTAACTCCGGCAACTGTCAGACTTTCGGGAGAGCCGGAAGTCATGTTTTCGATATTACGCAGAGGTTCTGCTCTGAAAATTTTTGCTTCGGTTGATTCGACAAAAACAACTCCGTGAATCTTGCCGATTGTTCCGTTGTACCAATCCTTAGGGTCAACGTTTTGCTTAACCTCCTTCCATTCAGGGTCGTTTGTGAGGTCGTTGGCAACATCCGGGTGGATAATAGCGACATAGCAGCCGTCTTTAAGCGGCTGTGTGTTGTTGCGTTTGAGCGTTGCAACCGCTCTCTTAACTGCGGCAACTGTTAGGTAGTCGTTATCTTCATATGCGGCTTTTCCTCCGACAAGAACGTTTCTGTCAGCCTTGCCGTTGCCGTACTGAACGTTGGTTCCTGCATTAATCTTCTCGCGGATAACTGTGTCCAGAGTTCTTCCTGCCTGGTCGGCGAGTACGTTCTGAGTCTCAACGATTACATTGTCGATAGCGGCAAGAGTCAGCATATCCGACAGTGTTACATAGTCACCGTACTGCTCTACAGTAGATTCTACCGTGCTGACATTGAGGTTGTTTCCTTTAGGCGTTACGCCTTCTGTAAGAGGCTTGAGAGCCTTAGGCAGCGGACTGAACTTTCTGAACTCAATCGTCTTGCCAGAACCCTTCGGGATAGGCTTGTTCTGTCCGAACTGCGCGTGTACCAGCTTCGGCTGAGCGAATCTAATCATTTGACGGTCGTAGTATGCTTTCATTTCAGGCGTGAGGTTATTGCCCGTGTTGTTTGTGGTTGTTGTCTGTGTGTTGTATGAAATACTCATTTGATATCCTCCTTTTAAATATTCAAATTTGTTTTTGATCGATTAGTCCCGTTTTGATTAAAACGAAATTTTTTCGCCGTTTCTGACGCGTTTTACAATATCGTCAACTTCGTCGTCGCTTAAATCATTGGGGTTCTTCTTAACCATACCGCCGCCGACACCTCTGCCGGTTCCGTTTTCCGAAATTCTTTTTTCAGGCATACGGTTAGGACTATAATTCATGCTTTCTGTGTCGTTTCTGTGTACGAGAAAGTACGCGTCTTCAACGCTCAGACCGTTGCCCCATACATAGTTGCAGAACTGCGGATTCTGAATCTCGCGTCTCATATCAAAGTTCGGGTTCTTGCGTGTGAACTCTTCAACCTGTCTGTCGATTTCAGTATTCCTCTGAGTTATGTAATCCTCAATATTGTTCTGAGGAATCTGCGGCTGTTGTGCAGGCTGTGGGTTTAAAGCGTTCGGGGGAACGTTTGTCTGTTGTCCTCCGGCATATTCGCCGCCGTAACTCATATTATTAGGCGTCATGTTATACGGAACCTGCTGTTGGTTTAAGTTTTGTTTTTTGTTTCCAAATCCAAGCATTTTTAAATCTCCTTATAAAAATTTATCTCTCGAGAGCCGCAAGACGTTTTGTCTTACAGGCTTATTATAGTTAAGAAATAGTGTCCGCGCGTGACAACGCAGCGATTAGAGATTGAGAATAGCGAATAGTTTTTTATTTACGGCAGTGCAAGGATAGTATGGCACTGGGAAAAATAGATGTTTTTTAGAATATATCCAAAATTTGGTATTTACAAATATAAAAATGTGTGATACAATAATCTTGCGACACAATTGAATAAAATCATCAGTAGTGGGTTACGTTTTGTAAAAAACGTAAGCCTTGATTTGTATACCACTACTGATATAAATTGTGTCGCAACAATTTAATCGAGGCTGCGTTTTTGTGCGTGGCTTTTGCCACGCATTTTTTTAATTTAAACTAATTTTAACATGGAGGAATACATAATGTGCAAAGAGACAAACAAAAGTAAGAGACTAAGAGAAAGGGCAATTTTGACAGAAGAAGATGAAAGGGCTTTTTCAGGGATTTGTATGTTGTATTGCTCGGCA
>CAOKIL010000065.1 GCA_948468535.1 uncultured Eubacteriales bacterium | reverse complement strand
CGTTCAGAATGTCCCATCTTGCCCAAAACTCTGCCATCAGGACTCGTTATACCCTCTATTGCATAATACGAACCATTTGGATTATACGGCATATCATAAGTCGGATTACCGCTCATGTCCACATATTGAGTTGCTATCTGACCGTTCTTTTCCATCTCGGATATGACCTCTGCGCTTGCAACAAATCTGCCCTCACCGTGAGATACTGCGATCTGATGTATATCACCGAGTTCAACGCCTGACATCCACGGCGACTTGACAGATGAAACACGCGTTGACACAATCTGCGAAACGTGACGTCCGATAGTGTTAAACGTCAAGGTCGGGCAAGTGTCGTCCACCTTTTTAATCTCACCGTACGGAACCAAGCCAAGTTTAATCAATGCCTGGAATCCGTTACAAATACCTAGAACAAGACCATCTCTGTTATTCAAGAGTTCCATAACCGCGTCTTTCAGCTTTTCATTCTCAAATGCCGCCTTGATGAACTTACCTGAACCGTCAGGCTCATCACCACCGCTGAATCCGCCCGGAATCATTATAATCTGCGCTTCGTTCACCGACTTTACAAATCTGTCTATTGATTCCTCAACATGTGACTGCCTAAGGTTTCTGAAAATCTGAACATCCGCCTCCGCTCCGGCTCTCTCAAACACTCTTGCTGAATCATACTCACAGTTTGTTCCGGGGAATGCAGGTATAAACACCCTCGGCTTTGCGGCTTTTATTGCCGGAGCCGATATGTTTCTCTCGCTCCAATTAAACGTTTTCATTCCGACATCATCACAATCCGCCTTTGTCGGATATACACCTTCAAGCGGCTTTTTCCATGTCTTGATTATATCGTCGATGGCGATTTCCTCATCATTAATCTTTATCATTCCATCGCCTGATGTATGTCCGAGTTTAACTGCATCAACATTATCACCGAGCGAACCGCCTGCCTTCACTCCGTCAACCTCAATTATAATGCTGCCGTACCAAGCCTTGAATAATTCCGACTTATCACAGCACTCTGTGAACTCAAAGCCCAATTTGTTGCCCATTGCCATCTTGCAGACTGCTTCCATAACACCGCCAAAGCCTACTGCATATGCAGACTTGATAAGCTTAATCTTAGTATCTGACATCATTATATAAAGCATATCGTAAAGCTGCTGTAAGCTATCAAAGACGGGCATTCCGTTCTCGTCATACTTCGGTCTGAGCCAGAACACAAGGTTATTCTCACCCTTGAACTCACTCGACACTGCTTTGTTTGCATCAAGCGGCGCAACCGCAAATGAAGTAAGCGTCGGCGGAACATCTATATCGTTAAACGAACCCGACATCGAATCCTTGCCTCCGATTGCCGCAAGCTGAAGTTTTTCCTGCACATAATATCCGCCAAGCAATGCCGCAAGCGGCTTTCCCCAACGCTTCGGGTCTGTACCCAATCTCTCAAAATACTCCTGGAATGTCAAGTAAATATCCTTGTAGTTCGCTCCTGCACACACGGCCTTTGCAACCGAATCAACAACAGCATAAACCGCACCCATAAACGGATTGAACTTTGAAAGTTTTGGGTTATATCCATATGACATTACTGTTGCCGTATTGGTCTCCTTGCCGAGAACCGGAATTTTGGCAACCATATTCTGCTGCGGAGTTAACTGATACTTGCCGCCATACGGCATAAACACCGAGTTACCGCCGATTGTACTGTCAAATCTCTCTACAAGACCCTTTTGTGAGCAAACATTTAAATTGCTCATCATATCCATTATCTTATCTCTGTAAGTTTCACCCTTAGGCTCAAACTCAAGCACATCAGTCGAAAAATCATCAGTCGTGATTTCAACATCTGCATTCTTTTCCGCACCGTTTGTATTGAGAAATTCGCGTGAAATATCACAAATAGTCTTACCTCTCCAGTTCATAACCAGTCTCGGTGATTCAGTAACTTCTGCGACAATAACTGCCTCAAGGTTTTCTTTATCAGCTTCGCTGATGAACTTTTCTGCGTCTTTAGCACGTACAACTACAGCCATTCTCTCCTGTGATTCGGAGATTGCAAGCTCTGTTCCGTCAAGACCCTCGTACTTCTTCGGAACCTTATCCAGATTGATTTCAAGACCGTCAGCAAGCTCGCCTATCGCAACCGATACACCGCCTGCGCCAAAGTCATTACAGCGTCTTATAAGAGTTGTAACCTCTTTCTTTCTGAACAGTCTCTGGAGCTTTCTCTCAACAGGCGGATTACCCTTTTGAACCTCTGCACCGCAGGTTTCAAGCGATGAACTGTCATGAGCCTTTGATGAACCTGTTGCACCGCCGCAGCCGTCACGTCCTGTCATACCGCCCAGAAGAATAACAACATCTCCCGGTTCAGGAACCTCACGAATAACATTCTCCTTAGGTGTCGCCGCAATAACAGCGCCAATCTCCATACGCTTTGCAACATAACCCTCGTCATAGATTTCTGTTACACCGCCGGTAGCCAGTCCAATTTGGTTGCCGTATGAACTGTAGCCCTGCGCCGCGCCAAGAACCAGCTTGCGCTGCGGCAGCTTGCCTTCCATTGTTTCAGCAAGAGTCTTTCTCGGATCTCCCGCACCTGTGACACGCATCGCTTGATATACATATGAACGTCCTGACAGCGGATCGCGAATAGCTCCGCCGAGACAGGTTGCAGCTCCGCCAAACGGTTCAATTTCTGTGGGGTGATTATGCGTTTCGTTCTTAAACATAACGAGCCACATCTCGCTTGTGCCGTCTGTCATTTCTACCTCGACTTCAATCGAGCACGCGTTTATTTCTTCACTTTCGTCAAGGGCCTTGAGTATACCGCGCTTTTTAAGTTCCTTAACCGCAATAGTGGCAACATCCATAAGGCAGATATTCTTCTGCTTTTCGCCGTAAACAAACTTTCTTGATTCCAGATAATCGTTATATACGCTCTTGATAAATTCGTTCTTAATTTTTATATTATTCAGCTTTGTACCAAATGTGGTGTGACGGCAATGGTCAGACCAATATGTGTCAATCATTCTGATCTCGGTCAGATACGGATTGCGTTTTTCGGTATTCTTGAAGTAGTCACGGCAGAACTTTATATCATCCTCGTCCATGGCAAGTCCCAAGTCCTTAATCATATCTTCAAGCTGTGAATCATCCATGTCAATAAACCCGTCGATTATGATAACATCAGCAGGGTCGTCAAGTTTGTCATTTAATGAATCAGGCTTGTCCATTGATGCGAGACGCGACTCGACAGGGTTAACCGTATAATGCTCAACAGTCTTTAAATCATCGTCTGATATATCGCCCGACAAAATAATAACTTTTGCAGTTCTGACAATCGGTCTTTCACCGCCTGTCATAATCTGAGTACACTGTGCCGCACTATCGGCTCTCTGGTCAAACTGACCGGGCAGATACTCCATTGCAAAATATTTGTCTGTATTCGGGATTTCTATATTTTCAAATGTGACATTATCCACCTGCGGTTCAGCATATACGCTCGGCAGAACCTGCTGAAGCTCTGCGTCAGTAATACCGTCAATGTCATAACGGTTAATAACCCTAACGCCTGTAAGTTTTGTAAGCCCTAAATTTTCAATCAAATCCTGCTTCATTGCGCGAGCTTCAATGTCAAACCCTTTTTTCTTTTCAACGAAAAGTCTTTTTATGCTCATAACAACCTACTCCTTTTCGGCAAATTCCAATTATTTTTTTAATTTTCATACACTGATATTTTAAACTTAAAGTATATAATTGTCAACCATTAAATTAGTGCCCCAATGGTGCTTTATTAAGCAAATTACGTTCGATTGTGAGGTCGGCACGGAGCAAATCAATAAACAGCACAAGTAATATAGCGCTTGCGCCCCAAATAGCCCTGCCCATAAAAAAGTGACACAGCACCGTAGACACAATTCCACCAGTCACAAAAAACGCAAGCATATACAAATGCCTTAAACAGCGTCTAAGCGCACCGTCATCCTTCTTTCTAAACCACTTGACGAGAAAGATTCCAAGCTGTCTCAAATGATTGGTACAGAATGTAGTCGCCATAGGCGTTCCCTCTGCCTGACGAAACGTATTATACTGCATTGAACATATAAAGTTAACCGCCACCTGCGTTATCTGATACGGCGCTGATTCGGGCAGAAATCCGAGTACAAATGTAACTATGATTTCAAATCCAACAAGTATGGTATCCCAGCGCACAAACCCTGTCTTTCTGACACTCAACGGAACTGCCTCCGAAATTACCGCACCGAGAAAGTACGCACTTATCGGAATAAGAAGATAAGCCGCTGCACTCCAATTTCCCTTGCCGAGTTCCATTGCAAGCAGAACAAAATTAGCCGTCTGAGCATTACAGAACACTCCGCCGCGCAGATTATATGTATACGCACCAAAAAAACCTCCCACGCTCATAAGCCCAATAAATATCATCAGCCGTTCGCATTCCAAATACTCTTTTTCAATCTTACTGCCAAAAAGTTTGTTAATTTTGTCTTTCATATTTGTATACCCCAAAGTTCAAACATATCATTATATAGGACGAATACTAATTTCTCCTGTACTCAGCACTTTTTTAACGCCGTCCGCTGTTTCAACCACAAGTCCGCCTCTGTCATCTATATCCGTTACATGAGCCATCTCGTTTGTATTAAGGATAACTATATCTTTGTCTAAAACTATTGAACGTTCTCTATACTCTCTTATATATTCATAATTACCGCTAAGCAATATTTCTTTGCATACAATTGAATCAACCTGATTTATAACTTCTGCTGCAAGACGGCTGCGTATACTGCCTATATACGCGGCATCACTGCCTATATTACCGGCAACGTTTTTTACATCTTCAGGAAAGTCGTCAGTAGACACATTTATTCCAATACCGATAACAACGCTCTCGACGGCTCCGCTTTCAAAGTCAGTAACCGCCTCAGTCAAAATACCGCAGACCTTTTTGCCGTTTATATATACGTCATTAACCCACTTTATTTCAGACCTCGCATCGGTTATGTTTTCTATTGCTCTGCACACCGCCACAGATGCCGCAGTGGTAAGCATAACCGCACTCTCGGCTAAAAGTTTTGGATGCAGCAAAAAACTGATATACACTCCCGACTCAGGCGGCGAATAAAAACTCCTGCCAAGCCTGCCTCTGCCGGCGGTTTGGGAATTGGCAACAAATACACGGTCAAAAACATCCCGGCTTGTGCTGCTTAAAGCATATCTCTTTGCGGCATTGTTCGTGGAATCAACCTCGTCATACATAATTATTCTGCCGCCAAGCTCCTTATCAGTTAAAAATCGGCTTATTTCCATCGGTGACAGCACATTGCTGTCGCTTAAAACATATCCGCGCTTTTGCTTTCCGTCAATATTATATCCCTCATCTTTAAGTGCGGTGACCGCCTTCCAGACAGAATTCCTGCTCACTCCGATTTCACATGCAAGAACTTCACCGGACACAGGCTCACCGCCATGCTCGCACAAAATCCTAAGCACCTCTGATTTGGTTGTCTTTTTCATTTTTTTACCTCTTTCACATTTTCCGCTCCGAATATTTCACGCAGAACAGTAATCCTCTCGTCACCCGCGCTGACCTTCATATTACTCGGTGCAAGAATCTGCTGTTTTGTATCTTCATAATAAATCACAACGTCCATTGTCCCATTTGCGCCTGAAAGTATATTCTTTAACATATTAATCCCCTGCGTATCGTCTGACTTCATTTTGATATACAGACGGCTGTCTGTTATTCTCCGCGATTTAGACGGTTCAGAGAGCGGTTTAATCGAATGTACTCTGAGCTTCGGCGGATTATCTTCTGTTATATCAAGATCGCCGTTTATAAATACTTTTGTATCCTTTTTCAGCAAATCATCATACTGGCGTACTCCTGACGGAAACACTATACACTCTATACTTAACGTCAAATCCTCAAGCACAATATACTTCATCAGTTCATTGTTTCTTGTTGTCCTTGAACGCACAGATGTAATAATACCGAGCATTGAAACTTTTGTCCCGGATTCATATTTGTGTTCTTCGTCCTCGATAACTGACAAGGCATTGGTTAAACCGCTTGAAAACTGCATTTCACGCCATTTTTCAAGCGGATGCCCCGACACATACATACCAATACTCTCTTTCTCCATTGCAAGCAATTGCTCAACAGGAAATTCGGGCTTATCCTGAAAGTTATCAGATACATGCTTTGCTATTTCTTCATCATCGTCAGTCAAATCAAACAGAGACATTTGACCCGGAACTTCATTTTTAGCATTAGTAATAATTTTATCAAGCAGCGGTTCATACTCACTCAGAAGCACACTGCGTTTGAGTCCCAGACTGTCAAAACTTCCGCTTCTTATCAGATTTTCAACCGCTCTTTTGTTGACTTTTTTACCTGACATTCTGGTGCAAAAATCAGTAAACGACACAAACACACCGTTTATTCTTCGCTCCTCTGCTATTGCCTCTACCACGCCTCCGCCGACGTTCTTCACAGCGCCTAATCCGAACACGATACTGCCGTCTGACACCGTGAACTTTCCGCCGCTTTTATTGACATCAGGCGGAATGATTGTTATACCCGCCTTTTTTGCTATAACAATATATTTTGCAACACGCTCGGAACTATCTATAAAAGAGTTCAAAAGCGCAGCAAAGAATTCTGACGGATAATGACACTTGAGCCATGCCGTCTGATATGCGACAACCGCGTATGCCGCCGCATGAGACTTGTTAAACGCATACGATGCAAAATCCATCATTTCATCAAATATTGAATTTGCCGTTTCTTCATCTATACCGCGTTTTACCGCTCCGTCAACATGAGTGTCACCGTCGTCAATACCGTAAACAAAATTACGCTTTTCTTCTGCCATTACATCCGCTTTCTTTTTGGACATAGCACGGCGTACAAGGTCGGCTCTGCCAAGCGAATATCCTCCGAGTTCCTGCACAATCTGCATTACCTGCTCCTGATACACTATGCAGCCATAAGTCACATTGAGTATCGGTTCAAGTGACGGATGCTTATATGTTACAAGCTTCGGATTATTCTTGTTCGCCACATACATTGGAATAGAATCCATAGGTCCCGGACGGTAAAGCGATATTCCTGCTATTATATCCTCCAAATCAGACGGCTTGAGTTCGGTCATAAACCGTTTCATGCCTGCGCTTTCAAGCTGGAATACTCCGTCGCAGTCACCCTTTGAAATCATATAAAATACCTTTTTGTCATCATATCCTATTGAATTTATATCTATTTTTATATTGTACTCCGCCTCCGCCATATCGACTGCATCGCGAATAACCGTCAGCGTCCTGAGTCCAAGAAAGTCCATTTTAAGCAAACCAAGCCGCTCAATAGTTGTCATAGGAAACTGTGTTGTGATAACATCATCGTTCTTCTGAAGCGGTACATAGTTCCAGACGGGCTCTTTGGTTATAACAACGCCTGCTGCATGAGTTGAAGCATGACGCGGCAAGCCTTCAAGTTCCTTTGCAGTATCAATCAGCTTCTTTACATCAGGATTTTGGTCGTACATAATTTTCAGCTTCGGGCTGAGCACAAGCGCTTTATCAAGCGTCATATGCAGCGAAAACGGAATTTGTTTTGCCACATCATCAACGGCAGAATACGACATATCCAGCGCACGCCCAACATCGCGTATCGCCTGCTTAGCCGCCATTGTTCCAAATGTGATAATCTGACAAACTCTGTCACTGCCGTATTTTCGATTAACGTAATCTATGACCTCCTGCCTGCGCTCGTAGCAAAAATCAACATCTATATCAGGCATACTCACACGTTCCGGATTTAAAAAACGCTCAAAAATCAGGTCGTACTTAATCGGGTCTACATTCGTTATCTCAAGGCAATATGACACCACGCTGCCCGCCGCGCTGCCTCTTCCCGGTCCAACCGGGATTCCGTTATCCTTTGCATAACGAATAAAGTCGCAGACTATCAAAAAGTAATCGACATAGCCCATCTGCTTTATTATTTCAAGCTCATAGCAGAGCCTTTCATACACACTGCCTTCGTTATTCTCATTCGGATATCGCATCTTAAATCCGTCATAGCACAGCTTTCTCAAATACTCATACGGAGTCATCCCGGACGGAACCTCAAACGCCGGCAAATGAAGCTTTCCAAACTCAATCTCAACATTACATCTATCTGCAATCTTAGCTGTATTTTCAATTGCTTCAGGGACGTATGAAAACAACTCGCGCATTTCCTGCTCTGACTTAACATAAAGCTCTGAGGAATTCATTTTCATTCTTTCATCATCGTCAACCGTTCTGCCCGTCTGAACGCACATCAGCACGTCCTGATACTCAGCGTCATAACGGGTCACATAATGAATATCATTGGTGCATACCAAACCGAGATTCATCTCGTCTGCAAGCCGTATCAATCCTGCATTAAGACGTTTTTGGTCATACAGTCCATGATCCTGAATTTCAACAAAATATCGCTCGCGACCGAATATATTTATAAATTCCTGCGCCGACTTAACTGCAGCATCATAGTTACCGGCAAGAATTTTACGCGAGAGAACTCCAAACATACATCCGCTCAGGGCAATAATACCTTCGTTATATTTTTCAAGCAGCTCCATATCTACTCTCGGCTTATAATAAAAACCGTCAATAAATCCGAATGATACAATCTTCATAAGATTTTTATAGCCTTTCTCGTTCATGGCAAGCAAAATCAAGTGATATCTCTCAGAGTCCAGTTCATACACCTTATCAAAACGAGTTCTTGCCGCAACATAAACCTCACATCCAATAATAGGCTTTATTCCTATCTGCTTTGCATATTCATAAAACTCAATAACGCCGTACATATTACCATGGTCAGTAATCGCCATAGAATTCATACCAAGTTCTTTTGCGCGGTCGAGTATCTTTTTAACCGTCCCCTGACCGTCAAGCAAACTATATGCCGTGTGAGTATGCAAATGTACAAATTCGGATCTTTCACTCATTCTCTCACCACCTGTAACTGTGATTCTTAATTGTGTATATTATACCATACAGAAAATATTAAATCAATAGACAAATAGAAAGCCCGATGCGCTGCATCGGGCTTCCCATAGGTGAATGGATTATATGAAAAACTTTAATACCATAAAGGTA
>CAOKIL010000064.1 GCA_948468535.1 uncultured Eubacteriales bacterium | reverse complement strand
TTGTCTTTATTGTATACCGCAAGCGTGACAAAACCACTGAAGTCCTCCACCGAATCATATGCCACAAGGTCGATTGTTGTACTGCCGCTGCCGTTTACGCTTATACCGCTGCTGCATATCCACTCAACCTCGCCAAACGAAGCATAAGGCGGCATCTCAATCTTAAAATATCTGTATTCGCCGTATCCGCTTAAATCAATAATATGCCAGTCAAGACTCAAATCACCGTTGACATCCGGATAAACCGTGCCGAGTTCAAAAAACTGACTGTTATCCTTTGATGCCAAAAACTTTGTGCCGACACATGTATTGGCTGATTCCTGTGAACTCGTATTCGGTATATATTTAATATACGAAAGCGCTTTGAGCTCACCTGCATCAAGCGTAACCCATGTATTCTCACTTGATGTACACGTCTCCGGGTCGCCGTCATACAGTGCATATGCACCGCCATCCGTTTTAATCAAGCCGTCACCCGATTTCAGGTTTGATGATGTTATTTTATCAGGCTCAACAGCAACCGATTCCTGCGAGTACATCTTGATTTTAGGAACAGCAAATTCAAGTCCGGGGACTTCTTCATCAATTAAATTATTATCATCTTTAAATAATGATGAAATCATAGTCTTAAAATCCGACATGCTTCCCTGAACTTCCAAGCTGACAATCCCATACCAGCCAAGCATAAGAACTCCACCGGCAATCAGCACTGCCGCAGCAATCGTCATGATAATGTATGCTATTTTATGTTTTTTATTCTTGCTCATCACGACACATCCTATAAAAAATCCATTTTAAATATTGATTTCAAGCATCTCTGCCGCATTTTTGTAATATATTTTGTCAAGCTCATCATCGGTAAGACCAATGCTGTCTATATATTCTATCGCTTCGTATGCACGCTGCCACGGATGGTCTGTACCAAAAACTATTTTTTCTGCACCATGATTTCTAACTATTCGTCTGAATTGGTCTTTGTCCAAAAATCCTTTGACATATGACGTGTCAAATCTTATCGGGGTTCTAACCAAATATTTTTCAACATCATCCCATTTATTCCAGCCGCCCATATGTGCAGCAATAATATTATCACCGCTGACATAATCAAGCAAATGGTTCAGGCACTCAGGCATACAGTGTACAGGCTCCGGCATACCAATATCAGCTCCGGCATGAAACACAACATATAAGTCAAGTTCCTCACACTTTTTAAGAATTCGTTTTACCTCGTCTGACGTCACATACACACCCTGATATTCAGGATGCAGCTTTATTCCGAGCAATCCGTCCTGTTTTATCTCCTCCAGAACATACTCCCAATCCTCCTGAAGCGGATGCACACTGCCAAACGATATTATTCCATCCTTTCCGTTTATTTCTTTTGCAAATCTGTTAATCGAACCTGACTGCTTAGGCGTTGTGGCAATGGGCAGAACAACCGAATAGTCAACGCCATCTTTGTCCATAGTTTCAAGCAGTTCACTCAAACTGCCGTTGGTTCGCGCCGGATAATTCTTTCCCTGTATTTTTATAACATTGCCTTCAAGAACACTTATTGCCCGGCTTGCTATTTTATCCGGAAAGCAATGTGAATGAAAGTCAATTAATGCCCTCTTAATTTCCGCTCATCCTCTCAAATCTATTACCTATTCTATGCATTATTAAAAATTTCGTTTGCTACTTTCACTGTTGCGCGTGCGTCTCTGCCGTAGTAGTCCGCACCGACAAACTCTACATATTCTTCATTAAGTACCGCGCCGCCTACCACTACCTTTGCATTGCTTCCTGCGGATCTCAGCGCTGTTATAGTATCCTTCATATTCTTTACCGTTGTTGTCATAAGAGCGCTCAGTCCGACAAGTTTGACGTTGTTTGAGACAGCAGCTTCAACCACTTTGTCAATCGGAACATCCTTGCCCAAATCAATTACGTCGTATCCGTAATTTTCAAGCAGCATTCTGACAATGTTCTTACCGATATCATGAATATCGCCCTCAACGGTTGCCAGCACGATTTTGCCTTTACCGCTGCCATCGCTTCCACTGCTGTTTTTAGGCATCGTCTCTTTTATTACCTCAAATCCGCTTTTGACCGCTTCGGCCGACTGAATAAGCTGCGGCAAAAAAACAGTTCCCTTCTCATACCTTTCACCTACCACATCAAGAGCCGGTATGAACTCACCGTCAATTATAGAAACAGGGTCAGTATTTTTGAGCATCTCACGAGTTTTTGTCCCGACAAGTTCTTTTCTTCCGTCTATTATCATCGACTTTAAATCTCCGCCCGACACATCCGCCGCTTTGACATCGCCTGAACCTTCGTTCTTATTCACTGAGCCCGATACTGTCTTATATCCGCTGTAATTCTCTATGTATTCCACTGCATCTCTGTCCTGGTTATTGATAACTTTAAAAGCCCGAACCGACTGCATAACCTCTTCGCTCATCGGATTTATTATCGCACTGTCAAGCCCTGCCCCGAAACTTGCCGACAAAAATACACTGTTAAGTATCGGTCTGGCAGGCAGACCAAATGAAACATTACTTACGCCAAGCACAGTTTTCACACCAAGACGGCTCTTTACGAGTTTTATCGCATTTATCGTCTCAATCACAAGGCTCTGTTGAGCTGATGCCGTGAGCACGAGACAGTCGATGATTATATCTTCTTTCGGTATATCATACTTTTCTGCCTCTTTCACAATTCGCTCGGCAATCTTATATCGCCCCTCTGCTGTTTCGGGTATTCCGCCTTCATCAAGACACAGTCCTATCACCACCGCTCCGTACTTTTGTGCTATCGGAAACACATCGTCCATACTCTCCTGCTTGCCGTTTACCGAGTTAATTATCGGCTTGCCGTTATACTTTCTTATTCCGGCTTCTATTGCAGTTCTGTCACTGCTGTCAAGCTGCAGCGGAGTATTCACTGCCGCCTGGATTTCTTTAACCGCATTTGCCAAAGTTTTTGCTTCGTCAATTTCAGGCAGTCCGCAGTTCACGTCCAATATATCCGCTCCGGCCTTCTGCTGCTGCAAGGCCTCTCCGACAAGATAGCCAAAGTCCTGCTCACGGAGTTTTTCTTTGAGCTTCTTCTTTCCTGTTGGATTAATCCTCTCGCCGATTACGCTGATTCCGTTGTCCATGATAACAGTATTTGTTCCTGATGATACTGCTGTAACTCTCTCATATTCAGGTAATATAAATGGCACATCCACTGTTTTTCTCTTCATTTTCGAGATAAACTCAGGTGTTGTACCACAGCATCCTCCGAGAATTGCCGCGCCGCTTTCGGCTATTTTAACCATACAGTCAGAAAACTCATCTGCTGTAATTGTATATACCGTGTTTCCGTTTTCAATTGACGGAAGCCCTGCATTGGGCTGTACCATAACAGGCACGCGCGAATACTTAATCAGTTCATCTATAACAGACATGAGTTCTACAGGACCGAGCGAACAATTTACTCCAAGTGCGTCAACTTTGAGACCTGACAGAGTAATTGCCGCAGATTTGGGATCACAGCCGACAAAGGTCCTGCCGTCATCCTGAAAAGTCATGGTTACAAACACAGGAAGGTCTGTGTTTTCACGCACAGCAAGCACCGCCGCTTTAACTTCAAGCAAGTCCGACATTGTTTCAAGCAAAACAATATCCGCACCTGCCTTATAACCTGCAACAATCTGGCGCTTGAACACATCGTATGCCTCATCAAAAGTCATAGTCCCCATAGGTTCCATAAGCTGTCCGAGCGGACCTATATCAATAGCCGTATACTTCGCACCGCTCTTTTTGGCAAGGTCTACACCTGCTGTTATTATCTCTTCGACAGTATATCCGCTTGAACTAATTTTAAGCTCGCTTGCCTGGAATGTGTTTGCAGTTATCACATCCGCTCCTGCCTTTACATATTCACGGTGGATATCAAGCACAACATCGGGATGTTCAATATTGTATACTTCAGGCAACCCACCTGTTTCAAGACCTGCCTTTTGAAGCATGGTACCCATTCCGCCGTCAAAATACAGTCTGTTACACTTTATATACTCTGCCACGCGCACAGGTTGTTCCCCCTTTTCTGAATAAGCACTCGTTCCTAAGTGAACATATATCACAGCTCGACTTGCCCGGCATCAGCGTAACATCCTTTGTAAAGCCTATAACAGCCGTCACCGATTTACGCGGAAGCATTATCGAACTTGCAGTCACCGTCAAACCGATTCTCTTGATTGTTTCAAGGATTCTTTCAATATCTCTTTGTGTCTCTATCGGAAAGTCACCGTATCCCGGCGAGAATCTGAAGTTAATACCGCATCTCTCCCTTTGCGCCATAACCCGAATCTCATTTTCTACCACGTCACAATATTTTTCAATAAACTCTGTCGCACAACTGTCAAGCACAAAAGCTTTAAGCATATCTTCGCTTTGCATTGTCCTGATTAGTTTATCAACTTCTATACCGAGCGTAACAGCCATAACCGCACATTTGCGGCAGTCGCGGAGATGCTCATATATATCGTTGCCCTTAAAAACAACATTGGTACCCAATAGTTCAATACATGACACATCATCACGAATACCGAGCTGTACATCAAATATCTTATATGTGTATCTGAATTTAATAACACTTTTGATTTCCTCAATACACTCATCAATAAGATTATAAATGCCGTCCTCAACTTGTTGGTTACTATGCCCCATATATCTCAAGATTTCATTTTTATCAGGTTTAATATCAAACATTGTACCACTCTTCTCTGATAATCTATTATACTATATACTTAATAAGCTCGGCGGCAATCTCCGGTTTATTCATAGAATAAATATGTATGCCTCTGATTCCGTTTTTAACCAAGTCGTTAATCTGTCTGCCGGCATATTCAAGACTTGCACTAAGCAGCGAATCTGCATCGTGCTCATATCTATATAAAATCTTAATCATTTCTGACGGCAGCGATGCACCGCACATGAAAATCATATTTGATATCTGACTTTTGCTCATCATTGGCATAATGCCTGCCGTTATCGGAGCTTTTATACCGAACTTTTCAGCTTTGTCACATAGATTATAAAAACACCTGTTGTCAAAGAATAGTTGTGATACAAAGAACTCTGTCCCCGCAGCTTCCTTAACCTTTAGATACTCAATACTGCGGTCGAAACTATCACATTCAATATGACCTTCAGGATAAGCCGCAGCGGCTACACATAAATCACTATTTGACTTTATAACATCAACAAGCTCATATGCATGATGATACGTCACACTGTTTATATCAAAATCTTCTTTTGGTATATCTCCCCTTAGAGCCAGCACGTTTTCTATACCTGCACTACGAGCAGAATTTATCTCGCGAATAACACTTTCTTCATCCAATGTTATACATGTCATATGCGCCATAGATTCCGTTCCGAACTCGTTTTTGATTTTAGACGCAAGCTCAATTGTCCTGTTGCGGTTCGATCCGCCGCCTGCACCGCACGTCACACTGATGAAATCCGGCTTCAAACTGCACAGCCCGTTAAGAATTTCGCCCACATTTTCAAACGCCTCAGCCTTCTTAGGCGGAAACATTTCAAACGATACTACAGGCGCCTTACCGGCATTGTCATACGAAACCGAGTTTTTAAAAACTTCTGAAATCTTCATTATATATTACTCCTCATAGGTTTAACCATATTCTTCATAATTCATTTATTATAGCACAAAAAAATAGTTTTGTATAGTATTTATTTCAAATTTTTACAATATTCTGAGGCATAAAATGACTGCACCCAAACATTGATTTTTGTAACACTTGACAAACTATATAAAACAATATAAAATAGTATTAAATTACATTTAGATTGGAGATATAAGTATAATGAGTGAAAACTGCACACACGACTGTTCCTCATGCGGCGAAACTTGTTCAGAAAGAGAAAACGACTTCAGAGCGCCGCTTAATCAATACAGCAGCGTAAAAAAGGTTATAGGAATCGTAAGCGGCAAGGGCGGCGTAGGCAAGTCACTTGTCACATCGCTTCTCGCATCCGAAATGCAAAAAAAGAGACATAAAACCGCAATCCTTGACGCAGATATTACAGGTCCGTCTATACCTAAGGCGTTTGGGATTACCGAAAAGGCAACAGGCTGTGAGTTCGGTATACTCCCCGCTGTCAGCAAAGGCGGCATTGATATTATGTCTATTAATCTGCTGCTTGAAGATGACACCGAGCCTGTTGTATGGCGCGGTCCTGTTATTGCAGGTACCGTCAAACAGTTCTGGAGTGATGTATTTTGGAATGATGAAGAATATATGTTTGTTGATATGCCTCCAGGAACAGGTGATGTGCCGCTGACAGTGTTCCAGTCGCTTCCCGTTGACGGAATAATAATCGTAACCTCACCGCAGGAACTTGTTTCCATGATTGTTTCAAAAGCTGTGAAGATGGCGAAACTGATGGACATTCCGATTCTCGGCTTGGTTGAAAATATGAGTTATATCAACTGCCCGGACTGCGGCAAGCAAATTAAAATTTTCGGTGAGAGCCACGTTGAGGAAATAGCTAAAGAATATAATATTAAAGTTCTTGATAAAATCCCGATTGATCCGGATATTGCTTCGGCATGTGACAAGGGTGAAATCGAGTACCTTGATAAAACACTTGTTCCAAACGCAGTGGACGCTATACTTAACTAAACAAAAGCAGGTATGAGAATTCTCATACCTGCTTATTTAGTAAGTCATAAATATCTAACGGTGTATCGGCGATTCGTTCAGCCCCTGCCTTGGTTAGTTCCTCCCGTGTTCTAAATCCCCACGAAACACCTATCGAATCAATACCTGCATTTTTGCCGAGTATGATGTCAACATTTGAATCTCCTATATTAACCGCATCGCTTTTTGATATACCCATACTCTCAATAACATGATTTAAAGAAGCAGGATTCGGCTTTACAGGAAACTCCGGTGTTTGACCGAGTACATAATCGAAGTACTCATCGCCAAACAGCTTGCTGACAACACTAATTGTCTGATTATGCGGCTTATTTGACAGCACAGCAAGATGAAGTCCTGCACCTCTGAGCTTTTCAAGAACACTGATTATACCATCATACGGCTTAGTCAGAACACAGCAATGCTCTATATAATAACTGCCGTACAAATCAGAAAGCTCGCATGTGTATTCCCTGCTGTTTTCAGGCAAGGCTCTCTCGCAGAGCTTATACATTCCATCACCGACAAACGAGTTAAACGCTGATACCGGATGTTCAGGAAAGCCCAGGAGTTTAAGCCCCCTGTTGACAGCAAATGCAATATCTTCAATTGAGTTTACTAACGTTCCGTCTAAGTCAAATACACATAATTTTTTCATTTTTATTATATTATCTATTACCTATCTTATATAATTTGTTTTAATTTTAGCTTCAGGTTCAGGCGGATTAACGCCTGACTTTTTAGCGGCATCCAATGTTTTAAGCATCCACGCCATGTTCTTTCCGAGAACGCGCATTGTCTGAACACCCTCCTCGTCCTTTAGAACTTCATCAGGGGTGTTGCCGTGTACCATGTTCCAATAGTTTGAGCTAACAACAGGCATACTTGTAATGCCAAAGTATTTGGTAAGCTGATCAAGAGTTGCTGACGCACCGCCACGGCGGCAGCTTGCAACAACAGCGCCCGGCTTATATCTCAGTTTTGAACCGCCGGCATAAAAAAGTCTGTCCATGAAAGACGTTATTGCGCCGGACGCAGAGGCATAATGCACAGGCGAGCCTATTATAATGCCGTCTGCCGTTTCGCACGCCTTAATCGCATCGTTTACCGCATCATCACCAAAGCAGCACAAACCGTTTTCATCTTTAGCGCACATACCGCATCCGATACAGCCACGGATTGGATTTAAACCCACTTGAAAAATCTCAGTTTCTATATCGTTCTTTTCGAGTTCTTCAGCAGCAATACTAAGCGCTGTGTATGTACAGCCATTTGTCTTTGGACTTCCGTTGATTAATAAAACTTTCATAATATACCTCCTGTAACTATTATATACTTAAACCCTGATTTCGTCAATACTATGCTTTTAATTGAAAAACGTATTTTTTCGGAACGCTATATTATAATAATATTTGTTAAAATGGGAAAAATACCTACGGTGATTAAACATGATAAGCAAAAACATAAAAGAAAATAATAATACAGTTAAAAACCTGTTTAATGCAGACAAAAACATTGACTTTAATCTGAGAGAATTTAAAATCAACTTTAAAGACTGCGTTAAAGACGCCTTCCTTATATACTATGACGGCATGTCAAGTCAGACCTTTCTGAACAGAGACATCATGCGTTCTCTGCTTATATGCAGAGAATATGACAGCAGTCAAAGAGCCATCAAAGACATTATCTCTGAACAAATACTGTCAGTTGCACCGCTCTCCACTACCGAAAACATGAACACTGTCGGTGAAAAAGTTTCTTACGGCGAATGTGCTATTTTTGTTGACGGCTGCGAATGTGCCTTTGTTGCAGATATTAAGGGCTGGGATTCGCGCGGGGTAGATTCTCCAACCCAGGAAATCAGTCTCTCCGGGCCACAGGAGGCTTTTAACGAATCAATCATTACAAACCTTGCTCTTGTCAGAAAGATTCTGAAAGATCCAAACGTAACCGCCACAAACATTCCTGTCGGAAACACCAGCAAGACGCCGTGCGCTCTGACGTATATCAAAGGCATAACAAACACTGAAATAGTCAATGAAGTCGAACGGCGGCTCAAAGGTATTGACACAGAATATATATACTCGTCAAGTGACATAGAAATGCTGATTGAGGACAGTACCTATCTGCCTCTGACACATACACTCAAGACCGAACGCCCGGACAGAGTCGCCTCTATGCTCGCTGACGGCAAGGTGGCTGTGATTGTTCAGGGAAGTCCGTTTGCAATCATCCTGCCGACTACTACAGCGGATTTGATAGAGGCAACCGAGGATAACTATGTTAGGGTTCCTGAAGCCAACCTAATGCGGTTTATCAGAATTTTTGGCATGACATTGTCCGTACTTTTGCCTGCGGCTTTTCTGGCAATAATGCTGTATCATCAGGAAATAATGCCGACTGACCTGCTTGTTACAATATCTGCAAGCCGCGAGAATGTGCCGTTCCCTCTGGTACTTGAACTTATTCTTATGGAAATCTCATTTGAGCTCATCAAAGAAGCGTCTGTGCGTATACCCAATCCGATAGGCAGTACGCTCGGTATAATCGGCGGTCTTATTCTCGGTCAGGCTGCTGTTGAAGCCGGAATTGTCAGTCCGCTGCTTATTATCATCGTGTCTATCGGCGGTATTGGTGCATTTGCTACTCCGACACTGTCATTGTCCCGCTCGCTCAGCGTTATGAAGTTCATCTATATCGCAGCGGCGTACTTTTTCGGCATGTTAGGACTTGTTATATGCGTCATTCTTACTCTTGCGCTGCTGACATCAACGAAAACGTTTGGTGTTCCATTTAT
>CAOKIL010000063.1 GCA_948468535.1 uncultured Eubacteriales bacterium | reverse complement strand
CGTGAGAGCTGGACAGAACAGGTTGAAGCCGCAAAGGAGACGGCAAAGAATATGGGGGTGGAATTTATATCCGTGGATTCTGAGGCATTCCGTCAAAAGGTCTTGCCTCTGCATGATGAAATACTTTCGGGGGATTCAAGAATGCGTTTGATTTATGATGAGATAGGCAGACTTGAAGGACTCAGTACAGCCGAAAATCAGAACGAGTAGGGAGGAAGCAGATGTTAAGACTTAAATCTATCATGACAAGAATGCTTGAGATTATTTGTGTAATCATGTTTGTATTCATAACAATAGTCGGAACATATCAGATTGTGACGAGGTATGTTTTCAACTCGCCGAGCACTGTATCAGAGGAACTTTTGACATATTCGTTTACATGGCTTGCCGTGCTTGCAGCCGCGCTTGTGTTTGGTAAGCGTGAACACATGCGAATGGGATTTCTTGCGGACAAGCTGAGCCCTTTGGGATTAAAAATAGTTTATGTTGTCTCTGAACTTCTTGTCATATTATTTGCCGCACTTGTAATGATTTATGGCGGTATTTCAATAACCAAACTGACCATGACGCAGATAACCGCATCTTTAGGGCTTCCGATGTCGGCAATATATGTTATAATTCCGATATGCGGAATATTTACAGTGATTTTTGCGGTAATCAATATATATGAAATAATAAAAGATAAAAATATAAAGCCGCTCAGCCGTACGGACGATGATGAGACGATAAGTGAAAGAGCCGTGGAAAACGGCAAAATATCGGCTGAAAACTCCAAAAAAGTAATAGGAGGTGACTTGTAATGTCAATAGCAGTATTATCAGGAATCATAGTCGGAGTTGTTTTATTGGTTCTTTTGCTGGCAGGGGTTCCGATATCAATCTCTATTGGTATATCGTCAATTTTGGCAATACTTCCTATAATGGATTTTAATGCGGCAGTTCTGACAGGGGCGCAGAGGCTGTTTTCAAGTATTTCGGTTTTTACTCTTATTGCCATACCGTTTTTTATTTTGGCGGGAAATATTATGAACAGAGGCGGTATAGCGACAAGACTAATCAATTTTGCAATGTTGCTTACAGGACGTGTTCCGGGAGCTTTGGCGCATACAAATGCCGTTGCAAACATGATGTTTGGCGCTATCTCAGGTTCAGGTGTTGCGTCTGCTTCTGCAATGGGTTCAATTATAGGACCGATTGAGAAGCAAGAAGGCTATGATACAGAATATTCTGCCTCCGCAAACATTGCAACTGCGCCGACAGGTCTTTTGATTCCTCCGAGTAACGTTCTTATCACATACTCGTTGGTTAGCGGCGGAACATCGGTTGCAGCTTTGTTTATGGGCGGATATATTCCGGGAATTTTGTGGGGACTTGCCTGTATGATTGTGGCTTTTTTTGCGGCAAAACGCAAAGGATACCGAAGCACAAGGCGAATTAAAATGAGCGAAGCGTTAAAGGTTGTATGGGATGCAGTACCGAGCCTTCTGCTTATAGTAATAGTTATCGGCGGAATTATAGCAGGAATTTTTACTGCGACAGAAGGTTCAGTTGTTGCTGTTGTGTACAGCCTGATTTTGTCATTTATCTACCGTACTATAAAGATAAGCGATTTGTTTGATATATTTAAAGAAAGTGCCGAGACAACAGGTATTATTGTCTTTTTGATAGGCGTATCGGGAATCATGGCATGGATTCTTGCTTTTACCGGTATTCCGGGAGCAATCTCAAATGCGCTGCTTAGTATCAGCAATAATCCGATTGTTATATTGCTGATAATTAACTTAATATTATTGATTGTCGGCACATTTATGGATATCACACCTGCAATTTTGATATTCACACCGATATTCCTGCCGATTGTAACGAGCGATTTAATTGGTATGACATCAGTACAGTTTGGAATAATGCTTGTGTTTAATTTGTGTATAGGAACCATAACTCCTCCTGTCGGAAATATTCTGTTTGTCGGCGTTCGGGTTGCAAAGACCACTATAGAACGTGTTATAAAACCGCTGATGCCTTATTATGCTGTTATATTTGCCGTACTGCTGTTGGTGACTTTCTGGCCTGCGCTGTCAAACTTCCTGCCGAGACTGGCGGGATATTAAAAACTATATCTTTAGCAAAAGCAATCTTTACAGATTGCTTTTTTACTGTATATTTGATATAATCTATATTATTTTAATAAAAGAAGGTGAATAGTTTGATTAACGGAAAGATGAAAAACGCGGACAGGTTTAAAGGATTTGCGGATATTTATGAAAAAGCACGTCCTAAAGTTCCAGAATATCCGGTTAAGATTATTTGTAAATATCTGGGTAAAAATCCTGACACAGTAGTAGACCTTGGCTGCGGTACAGGGTTGTCAACTTTTGTGTGGGAAAATGTAAGTGATAATGTTATAGGTATTGAGCCAAGCGAGGACATGCTGTCGATTTCTTTGTCTAAGCAATCTGAAAAAGTGCGGTTTATAAAAGCATTTTCTGATGATACCGGTTTAGATGATAAATGTGCTGACGTGGTTATATGTTCTCAGTCGTTTCACTGGATGGAGCCTACTGCTACATTGAAAGAAGTAAACAGGATACTCCAAAAAAGCGGTGTGTTTGCAACAGTGGACTGTGATTGGCCGCCGGTTGCAGAGTGGCAGGCAGAAAGAGAGTACATGAAACTCTATAGTAAAGTCAAAAAGATTGAGATTAGTTCAGAAAAGACAAATAACACTTTCTTAAGATACAGCAAAGAAAATCATTTAAAAAATATCGAAAACAGCGGATATTTTAAGTACAGTCGTGAAATATTGTTTTCAAATACAGAAAAATGCACTGCGGAGCGTTTTATAAATATTATTTTGAGTCAAGGCAGTTTGCAGACTATTTTGAAAAATGCTCCGGAACTGATTTGTGATGACGTTGAAAACTTCAGAAGAAATATCCGAGATATATTTGGTGAATCAGAATTTGAAATTGATTTTTGTTATCGTATGAGAGTGGGAATAAGATAATTTGTGTTTGGACCAAGACAAAAAGAAAGGCAGGAGACTAATGAGCGAATGTAATTGCGGCTGCAAAACGAGCGATTATAAATTACATATTTTAAACGAAAAAGGAGTGGATATTCAGAAATCAATGTACGGCTTGTTTTTTGAGGATATAAACTACTCGGCAGACGGCGGGCTTTACGCTGAACTTATTGAGAACCGTTCTTTTGAAGCGCAGAAAAACACAGGCGGTTTTAATATCAACTATGATAGCCTGTATGCGTGGTCGGCATATCCTGATAATGGCGGTGTACTTGAAATCGATAATAGAAACGGGATAAGCAAAAATAATCCACATTATTTAAAGTTCACTGCTTTAGACAAAAACTGCGGTTTTACAAACAGTGCGTATGATGGTATATATGCAGAAAAGGGAATGTCATTTAATGTGTCATTTTATGCTAAGACCGATGATTATAGCGGCAGTATATTCGTGTCTGTGCAAAAGAACGGAAAGACTTATGCATCAGAACAAGCTATGTGTGAAGCAGAAGAAGGAATGTTTTTAAAAGAGTGGAAGAAGTACAATACAATTTTGACCGTTGGTGATTCTGTCGAAGCTGCTGACTTTGTGATTACTCTCAGCGAAAGCGGAACAGTATGCTTTGATTTTGTTTCGATGATGCCAACTGATGCGGTTTTGGGTATGTTCAGAAAAGATCTTGTTGAAAAATTAAAGGCGTTAAGCCCCGGCTTTTTGAGGTTTCCGGGCGGTTGTGTTGTCGAGGGATATAATCTGTCAAACCGATATAAATGGAAAGATACTGTTGGCTCAGCCGAGCATAGAAAACATAACCCTAATAGATGGTCAGCTCATACAGATTTGGGTCTTGATGACGGATATAAGCATTACAATCAAACTTACGGACTTGGATTTTATGAATATTTTATTTTGTGCGAGTATCTCGGAGCAAAACCTCTGCCGGTTCTAAGCTGCGGACTTGGGTGTCAGTACCAGGGAAAGGACGCGGTTAATACCGACAGTGATGAGATGCAGGAGTATATTCAAGATGCGCTTGACTTAATCGAATTTGCCAAGGGTGATGCTTCAACAAAATGGGGAGGATTAAGAGCAGAAATGGGGCATCATGAACCTTTTGACCTTGAGCTCATCGGTATTGGCAATGAGCAGTGGGAAACTGAGGATAATGACTTTCATGGAAAATACGAGGCGTTTGAAAGAGTGATACATAAAACTTATCCGGATATAAAGCTGATTGGAACTGCAGGACCAAAAGTCAATGATGAAGCGTACCATACGGCGTGGCAGTGGATAAGGAACAAAACCAAACAAATACCGAACTTTGTATCGGTTGTAGACGAGCATTATTATATGACTCCTGATTGGTTTTATGAGAATGATGGATTTTATGACAATTATCCAAGGGATATTAAGATTTTCGCAGGTGAATACGCATCAAGACTGCAAGGAGAAAATAAGCCGAACTATCCTCAGGCGAATAATCTCGGCTCTGCGATTTCTACCGCGGCATTTATGACCGGGCTTGAACGAAACGCTGACGTAGTATATATGGCTTCATATGCTCCGTTGTTTGCAAGGGTTAACTATACACAGTGGTCGCCTGATATGATTTGGTTTAACGGAAAAACCTCATATGTGACCCCGGACTATTATGTTCAGTATATGTATTCAAATAACAACGGAAGTTATACATTGAAGTCTGAGTTAACAAATATTACTGATAATTCGCGCCGTCTTTATCAATCGGTGTCATTTGATAGTAAAACCAATGATATTATTATAAAGCTTGTAAACCGCGCTCCTGTTTCAAGAACTGTTGAAATTGACCTCGCAGGGTTCAGCATAAATGCAAAAACCGGAATAACAATATTATCAGGCGATAATTTAAATATGTGCAACGATATTGATAATCATGATAGAATAAAGCCTTTGGAATATGAACTTGAAGTTTGCAGTGATTTTATTTATGATATGCCTAAGTATTCGTTTACTGTGATAAGAATTTCTGCAGTTTAATCAATAATATAGTATTTAAAATTCACAGGACATTTATAGCGAATATTGCATATAATATAGTAGTGTTTTTGTTTTAAATCATAAGTTGACATTTTATTACATATTCTGTATAATATTCAAAGTTCATTTATTATGTTTGGAGAGTTGATAATACTATGAAAGAATATATTGGTTTAATATTTGATGAAGAAAGAGCGCTTTATAATATACATAATGCAAAAATTGAAAAATGTGTTTTTGACGGACCTGCCGATGGTGAGTCTGCGCTAAAGGAATGCGGACAGCTTGAAGTAAATAATTGCAGATTTATGCTAAGGTATCCGCTGTGGCACGTGTCAGACGCTGTTATAAACAATTGTGATATGAGTGATACATGCCGCGCCGCTTTGTGGTATGATAAAAATGTGAAAATAAATAACTCAAAACTCGGCGGGATTAAGGCTCTGAGAGAGTGCGATAACTCATACATAGACGACTGTGAAATAAACTCAAGCGAATTCGGATGGATATGTCGTGATACCGAGATACTTAATTCGTCATTGGTTTCGGAGTATCCGTTTTTTGAGTGCAAAAACCTTAAAATTGATAACTTTAAAATGACGGGTAAATATTCATTTCAATATGTTGAAAATGTGACAATAAATAATTCGTATCTTGATACAAAAGACGCATTTTGGCACGGCAAAAATATAACCGTAACAGACAGTGTTGTAAAGGGTGAATATTTGGCGTGGTACAGCGAAGATATTAAGTTTGTGCGCTGCAAAATTATAGGCACACAACCGCTTTGTTATGCCAAAGGTCTTGTGCTTGAGGACTGTGAGATGATAGACTGTGATTTGGCTTTTGAGCGCAGCGAGGTCAATGCAAAAATAAATGGCGGTATTATAAGTGTAAAAGACCCGATACGCGGCAGAATAGAGGCTGACAGCATCGGTGAAATTATCATTGATGAATATATGGATAAAACAGAGTGCGAGATAGTTACAAAATAACAGATAATTCAGTTTAATTTGGTAATTTTAATCGGAGAAAATATTAATGAACAAGTTTGAGTATTTTTTGTTTGATTTAGACGGCACGCTCACAGACCCGAAAGAGGGAATAACAAAGTGCTTTGAGTATGCCTTGAATTATTTCGGGATAGAGGTAGGCAGCGCTGATGAACTTTTGCCAGTTATAGGTCCGCCGCTTGCTCAGTCGTTTAAAAGTTTTTATAACTTTAACGATGAAAAAGCAGAGGCGGCTGTGAAAAAATACAGAGAGCGTTTTTCTGAAATCGGTATTTTTGAAAATTCGGTTTTACCTCATGTAAGCAAGGTTCTTTCAGAAATTAAAAAATGCGGTAAGACTGTGGCGCTTGCCACGTCAAAACCGAGAGTTTTTGCCGAGAGGATACTTGAGCGTTACGAGCTGAGCGGGTATTTTGATATTGTTGTCGGAAGTGAGTTTGACGGAACTTTGAACGAAAAAGCAGATGTGATAGCGGAGGTTATCAGAAGAATAGGCGATAATGACAAGTCAAAATATCTCATGGTAGGCGACAGAAAGTATGATATAATAGGAGCGAAACAAAACGGAATTAAAGCTATGGGAGTTCGGTGCGGTTATGCCGCGAAAGGTGAACTTGAAGGAGCGGACGCTGACTTTATAGCTGATGACATAAGAGCTGTACTTGAATACATGGTATAAAAAACCTGCCAAACGGGCGACACTGTTAAGACAGTAATTAACGAATTTTTGGATAACAGCATAGTTTAGGCTATGCTGTTATTCATTTTTGTTTGCAATAATGATATTGGCAGTAAGCCGACAAAATCATAATAAATATCAATATGCTGCGTCCGTCTGCCATTGATTTTCTCTGGCACATAGACCTCAACGCGCTTTACCAAATCATTTAAAATGTCCGGTGTTAATTCCTGTAAATCAAAATATTTATGTACTTTTGCAATAAATCTTTCAACATTGCTGCTTTCCTGTTCCTGATGTTCAATTTCATCAGACAAAATCTTGACATTTTCTTTTAATTCCGCTTGTTCCTGCTCATACTGTTCGACAAGCATTTTAAAGCGGCTTTCGCTTAACACTCCGTTTGTTTTATCCTCATAAATTGAGGTGAACAGTCGGTCTAATTCATTTATACGGTTTTCGGCTTTTGTTATTGCCCTTGTCTTTGCGGATAACTCTTTCTTGATAATCGCTTTATGCTGTACTCCCATAACTTCTCTGAATGTATCTTCATACAGCGAAATAAAATCAATTACCATTTTCAAATGCGCTAATACGCCTTCTTCAAGAATGACCGCCCGTATATAGTGAGTATCGCAAACATCTTTACCGCTCTTTCGTGAAGTCGAGCAGACAAAATAATCTTGTCTTTTTTAAAAATTATTGCTTGTACAATAATATAATTTCTCGCCGCAATCAGCACAATAAGCAATACCCGAAAACATATTTGTTTTACCCGTTTTAGTTGGTCTGCGTCTGTTCTTTCTCAACTCCTGTACCTTTTCCCAAGTGTCAACATCAATAATTGCTTCGTGAGTATTTTCAAAAATTAGCTGCTGTTCTTTTGGATTATTGATTTTCTTTTTTGATTTGTAGGATTGCTTATGAGTTTTAAAGTTCACTGTATCGCCTATGTATTCCTGCTTTTCTAAAATACCTGAAACAGTGTCGGGAGACCACTTATACGGATTGTCAATATCCTTTGAAATATTTATTATTCCCGACTGTTTCCAATGCACAAACGGAATAATAATTTTATCTGCCCGAAGCTGTTTAGCAATTTGCGCCGGTCCGTAACCCCCTAAGCAAAGATGAAAAATCTTTTTGACAACTTCTGCCGCGTCCTCATCAATAATTCACTCATTAGAATTGTCAGGATTTTTCATATGTCCATACGGCGGAATGGTTGTCAAGTGTTTCCCTGACTCGCCCTTTGCTTTCATAACAGCGCGAATTTTCTTGCTTGTGTCGCGTGCGTAAAATTCATTCATCAGATTTAGGAACGGAGTAAAATCGCTGTCTGTTTGATTTGCGCTGTCAATGTTATTATTGATTGCTATAAACCGAATATTTTTTTCTACAAAGAGGACTTCCGTATAAAAACCGACCTTTAAATAATCTCGTCCGAGCCTTGACATATCTTTTACGATAAGCGTTCCGACTTTATTATCCTCAATTAAAGTTAAAAGTTCATTCCAGCTTGGGCGCTGAAAATTTGTACCAGAAAATCCGTCGTCAACGAAAAATCTTATGTTTGAGAAATGATTATCCTTTGCGTACTTTTCTAAAATATTTTTTTGATTTACAATACTGTTGCTGTCACCTTGTAATTCATCATCACGGCTAAGACGGCAGTATAAAGCTGTTATTTTTTCAGACTGTTTATTCATAATTCAATACCTCTCTTTCTTTGAAACAGTCTGTCAAAACAGGATTGTATGTATATATTTTAACGCTCATCATCTGTTTTGTCAGCCCCTTTTGCAAAATTTTCGTCATTGCTCATTATCTTTAATATTTTTGTCGGTAACGTATGCGATCCGTCATAAATACCCGAAAATATATAGTCGCAGTTGTCCGTTTCATAGGTTAATTCAATTTCGGGTATAAACTCGCCAAATGTTGTTTTAACTCGGATAGGTTCTGAATGTTTTTTCCTTTGCATAATGCTTGTCCTCTCTTTAAAAGTATTTTAAAGTACATTATATGATTTGATACTATGAAATATGCTTAAATTTTCCTAAAAGACTTGAAAAAGCAATAAAAAGTTTTTGGCTGAAAAAATGAAAATATCCATAATTTTGCTACCAGCAAGCAAAGCCGCCGGGTACCCAAACGGCACAAAATCAAATTGCCATACTTGCTCATTTTCAGTAAGGAGCAAGCACAGCGAGTGAGTACCCACTCAACGATTTGATTTTGTTTTTTGGGGAAATTCCCAAACCCTTTTTTATTTTTATGCGCTATATACAGGCTGATTAAAATATTTTCGTATGCATTACCGGCTGGGCGCGCAAAACTTCTTTTGATATAATAAATATATAAAATATCGAAAGGAGTTTTTTTATGGCAAGTTTTATAGAAGAACTGTATTACGGTAACATCAATCCAAATGCTAAACAGTTCAATTTATCATCACAGTATGCAAACGCTATGAAAATATTTTGTGATAACGAGAAAATTCTAATTAGAGAATTGTCGGGTGACAATTTGAATTTATTTAATGCGCTTGTAAATGCACACGATGAAATTTCAGCTACAAGCGATATTGAAAATTTCAAGTTGGGTTTTCGACTTGGAGTACAGATGATATGCGACAGTTTAGTGTTTGACGAAAGCAAAATTTTCAGAGATATAACAGAAGAATAGGAGGCTATGAAAATGAAAAAACAAATAGTCACATTAGCAATTATGGCAGCATTGACGGTATCAAATATGTCAGCCTATGCTACAGAAAT
>CAOKIL010000062.1 GCA_948468535.1 uncultured Eubacteriales bacterium | reverse complement strand
AGTACATTTACATATTCTTCATTTTCTGTAAGGACAGACGGGTCTGTACTTCCAAGCTGTCCCGCAATCGCGTCAAGCTGCGCGTCGTATTGTTCAAGCGACAGAATAGCGCTGTCCGAATAAGCAACAGTAGTTTCGTACCCCCCCTGAATTTTGAAAAGGTCTTCCATCGACTCAGGTATGAGTACATCATTTAAATCCTCATACAATGTAGAATCCTCATTATCTGCCTGTTCATGCGCAAGCATATCATCTGAATTCGCATTCGTTTCATCATTTGTATTTTCTGCCGATGACACTACCGGAAACACACTAATTACCGATATTAGCATTGATAATGCCAAAAATAATGATAGTATTCTTCGTTTCATTTTAAGAAATCCCCCTTAATTTTTATTGCATATAAAAACACAATTAAAGCTATAGTTTTATAGTCTTAACTGTGGAATAAAAAAATTACTAATCTGCTGAATTTTTAACAAAACTCTATAATTATTATATCTCATTCGGCCATTTTATGTCAAGCTGTTTCATGTATTTTAATAGATAAAGCTTTCACCAATGTTAATACTGATAAAATAGTTTAATTTAATAAACAAATTTTTTTACAAATTTACTAAAGAGGCGAAATATGATTCGGACACCTACTGTTATAGTATTTCGATAAAAATTAATCAAAGTGTATATATGTTAATAATCCAGTTTCCGGATGATAAAACAATAGTTGAGGAAGCTATGGAAATAAGTCATAACAATAAAGAATGTGATAAATTCATAAAGGTTACAGACAGAAGAATTTTATGTTCACTGCTAAATATTATGCTCCGACAAAAAGTGTAAAACTGTCCGGGATTGGCATAGTCAAAAATAAGAGGGCGGCTGGCAGCCGCCCTCATTATTTTATTCTGTAAAGTTTAACTATATAATATATAAAACCAATAATCAAATATGCCGCTATACCAATAATCAAAACTCTAATATTCCAATATGAACTTATTGTCAGACTCGCATTGCCTGTTATTGAAATCAATGCGTTTTCAGCAAAGTATCTGATTTTGTTATACAGTGCAAGCCACAGTGAAGCCAATCCGCATACACCAAGGAATTTAGCATAGTGATATGCGCGCGGTGTATTCTTTATTTTGCCTGATTTGCCGAGAATAAATAAAGCTATTGCACCGACAGCAAATACAGCGGTCAGAATCCAAGACATCGGCTGAGCATATGCAATAGTTGCGCCATTATAATATACGTTTCTCAGAAACAGCAGTACTATGATTGCCAGAATACCAAAGCTCAGGTTTATCATGTACCAATTTGTCAGCTTCTCGCGTCTATCCTCACGTTCTTTGAGATGCCTGTTCTTTTCTGCATTCTTTTCTTTCTTTGTTAAATTTGCCATGTAAATTTCCCCTTTTTATATCCGTTAAATTTCATCTTTTTCATACATTATTATCGAAAGCGCAGTACTTCCGGCAGTCTCGGTACGTAGGATTCGAGATCCGAGACCAACCGTATACGCATTGCCTGTATCAATACCGGCAAACTCATCAGCTTCTTCCTTTGAAATCCCGCCTTCAGGACCGATAATCACCGCAATGTTTTCAGCAGACATATGCTGTTTTAGTATCTCTTTTAAGTTCTTCTTTCCGTCATGTCCGAATTCCTCGTAGAGCATAACGCACAAATCATAATCATTTGAACACGACACAACTTCTGAAAAACTGACAGGCATCAACACCTCAGGTACAAGACCTCTGCCACACTGCTTTGCCGCTTCTTTCGAAATTTTGTTCAGCCTTTCAATTTTTTGAATCCCCTTTTTATCACTTCTGATTTTTGCAACACTTCTTGACATACTTACCGGAACGACTCGATAAACGCCAAGTTCTACTGCCTTTTGAACAATTACACCAAGTTTGTCCGACTTTGGTATACCTTGATACAACGTGACTTTTGTGCGCGGTTCGAGTTTCGACTCTATCTCTGCGACAATCTTACAGCGGCTGTAATCTTTTGCAATGTCAGTAAGCACTGCCTCATACTCATATCCGCTCCCGTCAAAAATCAAAATTTTGTCGCCGCGCTCCATACGCAAAACTTTGGAAATGTGCGAAGCATCTTCATATATAATCAGCGTTTGGGTTTCTCTGTCAACATTTTGGGGTTCGGTAAAAAATCTTCTCATAACCGCCTCCGTCAGTTGTTAGTTCCGACGCCCCTGCTTATCGCTGGGAACTGCTTTTTTTCTGTTCCGTCTGCCGTTTCCGTTCTTTCTGCGGCGGCGTTCAGATCCGGAACCCTTTGCTGAATCATCTGTGTCATCGTATTCGTCATATTGAGCTTTTATATCTGCTGCATCCATAAAACCTGCCGCCTTTACAAGGGCTTCCTCTTCTTTTTTACATTTGACTTCTTCTAAGGAAACAGTCGGTTCTTTGCCGACAATATTGAACTCACCAACTTTATAAATCTCTGTTTTATGTCCTTCTTCACCGTCCAGTTTGACACGGATTTGCTGTTTTAATGTTTCAACATCAACAACAACGCCCGAACCGTCAATTGTTTCAACATGAGCATAACGGTTCGGCATTGTTTTTAAGGCTTCTTCATACGTTTCCTGCTCATATTGCAGACAGCACATAAGTCTGCCGCACACGCCCGAAATCTTAGTCGGATTAAGTGATAAACCCTGCTCTTTTGCCATTTTAATCGACACTGATTTAAAATCATCCAAAAACGTACTGCAGCAAAGCTCTCTGCCGCACATACCTAAACTGCCTATCTGACGCGCCTCATCGCGCACACCTATCTGACGCAGCTCTATACGGATTCTGAAAATCCCCGCAAGCGCTTTGACAAGGTCACGGAAGTCAACACGTCCGTCTGCCGTAAAGTAGAACAGAAGTTTAGTTCTGTCAAACGTGTACTCAACATCAATCAGCTTCATACCGAGACGATACTCTTTGATAAGTTCCGCCGCTGTCTCAAATGCTTCTTTCTCTTTTATCTTATTTTCATCGGATATTTTCATATCCTCATCAGTTGCCACTCTTATAACCGGTTTCAGCGGCGCCGTTATATCATCGTCCGCAATCTCACGGTTGGGAATCGAAACACGTCCCATCTCAATACCGCGTGAAGTCTCGACAATTACCGTTGTACCTACGTCAAAATTCTCTCCCTCCGGATCAAAGTAATATGATTTGCCCGCCTTACTAAATCGAACTCCTATAATTTCTACCATGTATTTCCTCCCAATATTCGCAAGCCATACAAAACATAGCTATACGAAAATTTGCGTTACTTGCCACTACTTTTTCATATTTGATTGTTATATCAAGAAACTGTACCGCTGCACGCTTTGTTGCCGCAGCAGCAAGTTTTTTAATCTTATCTTTTTTATCTGCATTTACGATTTTATCTGTCAGTCCGAACTTCCAGTGTACAAAATCATCAAAAAAACTATGCAGTACCGAGAATATAAAATTCATGTTATCCTTGTTAGCCTTTAAAAATTTTGCAAAATCAAAAATAACTCGGTTCTCGCCCGATGTTAAACTGATGACATGTTCTATCGTCTTGCTGCGAACTTCATCAGCCTCACTGCTGTCTAAAATTCCCAGCGCATTGCCTATGCTTCCATCACTCAATACAGCCTTTGCAGCAGCTTCGTCAGCACTGAGACCGCAATTGTTAACCAGATATTCAGCGACTGTTTTCTCCGGCAGCGGCAAAAATCTAATCTCTGCCGCCCTTGACAAAATTGTCGGCAAAAACTTGCTTGAACTCTCTGCCAGCAGAATAATGGTACAGTACAGCGGAGGTTCTTCAAACACCTTTAATATACTGTTTTGTGCCGCAGTGTTCATTGTATCGGCATGAGGCACAATATAGACCTTTCGTTCTGAGCTGTATGGTCTGATATAAATATCACGGCGCATCTCCTTTACCGTATCGACAAGCAGGGTGTTTGACTTGCTGACTGTGCCGCACCACTCGTTTGTGACAGTTATTATATCGGGATGCTCGGCATAATCCGTCCCTACAATACACTTGCCGAAAGTGTGTGCCATCGTGTACTTTCCGACGCCTTTCGCACCGGTGAATATATAAGCATGTCCGATTCTTCCTGATTTAAGCGCAGCATTTAAAACGACTTTTACATTATCATGTCCGTACACCTTATCAAGAGCGTTTACCTCACTCAATATATTCACCACACAATTCAAAACAAGATTTAATCAATAATTTTCAGCAAGGCGTTGCCTTGAACCAAACGCCGTCCCCCTGGTTTGCGTATTCATATGAACGGCATTGCATACTTTGAAAAACAATAGGCGCTATCTGCCGCCACACATCAAAGATGTGTGACCACGTCCGCCTTGCCTACCGCGGCGGCAATGTAAGCAACGCCTTTCTGAAAACAAAATTAATATTATACTGTTACGGCTATTTGTTTAATATCAGTGAAATTCTTTATATATTTAACCGTTTCACTGTCAATCAACTGACCGGGAACCGTAATCGAACAGCACGGCGGACAGCACACTAAGATTTCTGCCGCGATTCTGCCTTCTGCGTCATCAATACTCACTGTCTCAGTCTTGCCAAAGTAAGCCGACTGCATATCAGTCGCCATTCTTATATCCGACATAGAAACAGCTTCAATCTGCTCCTGCGGTTTAAAGATTCGGGCTGAAATATCGTCAATCGCACGTTCAATCGCATCCAATTCACTTTGACTCGTGGATACTGTTATATAAAACAACACGTTTTTATTATCCGCCATTTCCGGATATATTCCATAGTCCTTTTTGAGAATTTCTGCCGCTCTGTATCCCGTGATTCCCAGTTTTGAAAAATCAACCACCAGTTTGGTTATGTCATAATCCGTCTTAAACTCACTCTTAATCAAACAAGATACCTTGTCAAAAACCTGAATACGGCTTTTAAGCACGGCAATGCGCTCTATCACATCATCAAGCTGCTTCTTGAGCGGCTTGTTCATACGCATAACCGCGTCATCAATACTTGCCATAAGCATATACGACGGACTTGACGTTTGAATCAGATTTATATTTCGCCTTAGACGCTTAACATCCACCCTGCCGCCGTGACCGACATGCAAAAATGCGGTCTGACCGAGTGACGGCAGAGTTTTATGCGCGCTCTGCACAACAATATCTGCGCCGCAGCTAAGTGCTGATTTAGGCAACTTATCACTAAACGTAAAATGTGCGCCGTGCGCCTCGTCTACGATAAGCAGCATACCTGACAAGTGAACAGTCTTTGATATTCCATAAACATCAGAACATACGCCGTAGTAGTTCGGTGATGTAATCACAACCGCGTCCGCGTCAGGGTTTGCATTAACCGCTTCAGTAACAGATGCAGCCGAAAGTCCCTTATATATTCCATGCTTCTTGTCAAACTCAGGCTCGGCAAACACAGGCTCAGCACCAGCAAGCATTATGGCGGAAATCACCGACTTATGACAGGTTCTGTCAACAATAATCTTACCGCTTCGTCTTGCCGCAGTCAATATTGCAGCTTCAAGCCCGGAGGTCGAACCGTTAACTAAGAAAAACGTGTTTTCCGCAAGGAATATATCCGCCGCGCGTTTCTCACTCTTTAGTATAATCCCATTCGGCTCCTGGAGATTGTCTGTCTCGTCAAATTCAGTCACATCTATAGAAAAAGCGTGACGGCGGAACTTTTGGCTAAGTCCCTCTCCTCCGTTATGTCCCGGCATGTGCACACGGACTTTGTCTTTTTTTGAAAACTTGATTAACTCATCAAGCAGCGTCTTTTTTATCATAATTAAAACTTAATCTTCTCTCTGATATATTCAACCAAATCATCAATTTTTACACGTTCCTGTTCCATCGAATCACGATGACGAATGGTAACGCTGTTATCCTCTTTGGACTCAAAGTCAAAAGTAATACAGAACGGAGTTCCAATCTCGTCCTGACGGCGGTATCTCTTACCGATAGAGCCTGCCTCGTCATACTCGCACATGAATTCGGAAGCCAGAACCTCATATACCTTTCTCGCATCGTCGCCGAGCTTCTTTGAAAGCGGAAGAACAGCAGCCTTAATCGGTGCAAGTGCAGGATGAAAGTGCATAACAACTCTTGTATCGTTCTTTTCAGCATTAACAACTTCTTCATCATATGCGTCAACCAAAAATGCGAGCGTTACACGGTCAGCGCCGAGTGACGGCTCTATACAATACGGTATATACTTCTCGTTTGTTTCAGGGTCTGTGTATTCCAGCTTCTCACCGCTGAACTTGCTGTGCTGCTTCAAGTCAAAATCTGTTCTGTCAGCAATACCCCAAAGCTCGCCCCAGCCAAACGGGAACATAAATTCTATATCTGTGGTCGCGTTTGAATAGTGCGAAAGTTCTTCCGGGTCATGGTCACGAAGTCTCATATTTTCCTTCTTGATACCAAGTGAGAGCAGGAAGTTCTCGCAGTAGTCCTTCCAGAACTTAAACCATTCAAGGTCAGTGCCGGGCTTGCAGAAGAACTCAAGTTCCATCTGCTCAAACTCTCTTATTCTGAATATAAAGTTACCCGGTGTAATTTCGTTTCTGAACGACTTACCAATCTGCCCGATACCAAACGGCAGTTTCTTTCTTGCCGTTCTCTGAACATTTTTGAAGTTGACAAAAATACCCTGTGCAGTTTCAGGTCTTAAATAAATCTCGCTTGAACTGTCCTCTGTTACACCCTGAAAGGTTTTGAACATAAGGTTAAACTTTCTTATATCGGTAAAGTTCTGCTTGCCGCACTCAGGACAGACAATGTTGTGTTCTTTGATGAAATCAACCATTTTTTCATCTGACCAGCCGTCGGCTGTTTCGCCGGTTGCGTCCTCAATGAGCTTGTCGGCTCTGAAACGCGACTTACACTCCTTACAGTCCATAAGCGGATCAGAAAATCCGCCGACATGACCCGATGCTTCCCATGTTCTCGGATTCATAAGGATAGCAGCGTCAAGACCAACATTATACGGGCTCTCCTGAACGAACTTCTTCCACCATGCGCGTTTTATGTTATTCTTAAACTCAACACCAAGCGGACCGTAATCCCAAGAGTTCGCCAAGCCTCCGTAAATCTCCGAACCCGGATATACAAAGCCTCTTCCTTTACAAAGAGCAACTATTTTTTCCATTGTTTTTTCTGTATTCTGCATACTCTGTCATCAACCTTTCGTTTAAGTATTGCCACGGGAAACACGGCAAAAACCGAAAAAATCCCGCAATTTTCACATTATATTATATAATTATAATATATAAGCCTTCATTTTTCAAGAGTTATTTTTACATGACCTCAATCAATGTTTTATCATTTTATAACAAATGTGTTACATTACTAATACTTTATCAAAAAATATCTCCCATCCCATTAGGGACAGAAGATACTCTTAAATTTCACTTTAACTTACGCATTATTGTTCCGCAAATCATAGATTCAGGTATCTGCCCGAACTCACGGCTGTCGCGGCTGTTGTTTCTGTTATCACCCATAACAAACACCTTGCCTGTTTCAATAACAATAGGTTCTGACATGCCATAATGTCCGCTGTCGATTAAATCAGATATATACTTTCCGCCTGTTTTGGTCGGCTCAGATACATATGATTCGTTTTGTCTTATGCCGCTGACGTATACACTACCGGAAGAGAAGTCAATATAAACTGTATCCCCCGCAACGGCTATCACTCGTGAAACTGACATGCTGCGCGATTCACTGTCAGAGCGGTATATCACTATATCATTTTTATCGTATGCATTATCAAGCCGATTAACAAGCCATTTTTCGCCCTGCTTCATTTCAGGCTCCATGCTTCCGCCGTTGACGATAACCACCGATATAACAAACGTCCGAAGCATAACCAGCAGTATAATTATAAAAATCATAATTGCCGGGATAAGAAGTACCCACCTTGAAGCAAATGACTTTTTGTTATTTGCTGCTTTATTTTCTGTATTCATATTATTTCCTCTTTTATTTTTATGCCAATCCGGGACAGGCTTGCACCTTCTGCCAGAGCATAATGTTCAGCAGTGAACATAAAATTCTTCTGTCTGTAATCTTTGTGCATTTACTGCATTTTTCAGCGTTATTATTTACTTCCATCGCTTCCTCAACTATTGTACTATCATCCGGGAACTGGATTCTTAACATATATATACTTTGATTAATTTTTATCGAAATACTATAGCAGTCAGTGTCCGAATCATATTCCGCTTCTTTGGTAAATGTGTTTTTTACTATTTTTAAATTACTTCTTTTTAATCTTCTTGTTGTCATAATGATTTTCCTTTCAGTTGTAAAATTTAAAATATTTTATAACAACTGCTTGAAAAACCTTTGCACAAGTGGTATAATAGATTTTGCACTCTTGTTTATTCAAGCAGTTGCATATTTAGTTGGGAAGCAGTATTAATCTTTTGGTCGAGATTACTGCTTCCTGTTTTTTGTTTTGAGGTTAATCATAAATATTCCCCCTTTTAAATAACCTCACAAACTAAAAAATGCGCCAGCAAAGCTGACGCACAAAAACGCAGCCTCAGATTATCGCCAAATAATCAAAATAATCGCGTAAAACCGCATTAAATAGAGACTGCATTTTTAACAAAAGTTAAAAAGCGGTTTTATTTAATTATTCTGATATATTTGGCGAAAATAGTATATCACACTTTTTTGTATTTGTAAAGGAAAATTTTTGATATTCATATAATATATGTTAAATTTCGTGATTATAACACGTTTTTATTGATAAATAGTTGCAGATTTGCAATATATTATATAATATTAATACTGACAATAGTCGGGCAGATTAAAAGGGTATTCAAGAGCGATTAGTCTCCTACATATAGGTGAATGCTTATATGACTAGGAGGTCTGCTTATGTGGAACACAACACTTAAAGTAATTGTATCTATTATAATTTTCTTTATAATAGTTTCCATAAAAGCCATGTAACCGTCTCTTTAGCAGGAACACGGCTACATAGTCTTATGTTTCGGCTAACCGTTTAACGGTTACCCTTTTTTTCTGTTTTTATTATACATCTATTTTTTGTTTTTGTCAATAATTATTTAAACATTGAGGCAAACCTTGTTAAAAGTTTGCCCCAAAATATATGCTTTAGTTAATTGACTGTATACGCAGATACGGCAGCCAAAAACGTGCATTGCCTGCTGCTCCGTTTGTAGCCTGTGCAAATGAAATCGTAAGTGTTGTGGCTTCGCCTTCATATGTAGTTTCTACACTTCCGTTGCTTGAACCGTAACACTGATATGTTCCTTTATTGCCGGAAGCATCACTCTGACCGTTTCCGATTACGTTATCAATCTCTGTAGAGAAGCCGTTTTCTCCGGTTATAACAAACTTGACATCATCATATGCACATGTACCAAAGGTAATCTTTACCTTGCCCGGAACCTTTACAACTATAGGACCCGAACCGGCAGCGCCATGATTGTTGTCATACTTAAAGTTTTGCAATGTCACAAAATCGTCAAACAGCTTATATTCGCCGCTTGTGCCGATGGCAACGCCGTCAACCGTTCCTGAGTTATCTGAAAACGCCATCTCGTAGTCTATAGAAGAAGGCTGCTCGGTTACCTTTACTGCAAACACCGCTGTGACAGTTACGTCCTCATCAGGCATACGGAATACGCCGTCCGTCAGTGTGATTGCCGTGCCGCTTGCTGCTGCAACTTGCAGGCTTACAAGCTTGTACCCTTCGTTAGGGATTGCGGTTACAGTGACTGAAGTACCCAAAACTGCCTCAGTCGCACTTGCTTCAACTTTTCCGTTTTCTGCATTTTCAATATTAATCTTATGATTTACCGATTCAAACGGTTTCGGATTAGTCGGAGAAAGAACTTTGATGTATGCCATATACGAATTCTTCACATCAGCAACCGTTGCTGTAACAGTTCCGCTCTGACCGTAATAGGTATAGGTATTATTACCGCTTTTAATCAATGTGCCGCCGATTTGTACGGTAGTATCACCGTACAAATCGCCGAATGTAATAACACTGCCGTTAACTACCGGAATGGTAAACACAGTTCCGCCGTTGACCTGAGCCAAATTATCGGTTCTGTTAACATTGCTGAACTTTCCGTTTGTTGCGTCAACGCCCAAAATCATGTTTGCCGATGCAGGAGCATTGGCAGATGTGCCTTCAATATCTACTGTGCTGCCCTGTACAGCATAATCGGGAGCTGAATCGCTCTTGCCGAAGTTCCATGTAATTGTATAATCATCGCTTACAAGAATATCACCATCATAGTGCGGCGGAACCCAGTCGCCCAAATAGTCCATATCAGACATTATTGTGTAATTCTTAGACGCCATTGTTCCGTTAGGATTAAATGTTTTTCCTGAAACATCAATAGCATTGCCGTTCTTATCCGTCACATCATTTACAAAGAGTATTGAGCCTGAAAGCTCTCCGCCCATCTTTGACCATGCTCCGGGTGCGTCTACGCCGTCAAGTTTAACTCCGTCAAATACAACCTGGCATTTGTTTCCACCCCAGTTACGTCCCCATCCGCCTGCATCAAACTTATTGCTC
>CAOKIL010000061.1 GCA_948468535.1 uncultured Eubacteriales bacterium | reverse complement strand
TAAATGGTACGTCATATTGACGTACCATTTAATGTGCTGAAAATATGTATGTATATGTGCTTTATTACTCTAAATTTTTCCCGGATACTGTCACATTTTGCCATAACAAAATATGTAGCAATGATGAAAGAACACTATCTTTGACAATCATTGTGTAGTTGTTTTCTCCGTCATCTCTATGGGTTACTTCAATCGCTTCCCAAACTATCAATTTGCAGTCATCTGACAGTTGAAGTTTTAAAATGTAATCTGTTTTGTTAACCCGAACAATCATGTTATAACTTCCGTCTGATGGATTGAATTGTGCGTTTTGTAACAATTCTTCTTTGATTGCGGAGTACTTACTGTTTTTAAAAATTCTTACAATCATAAAAAATCTCTCTTTCTTTAATTATAATTAAATTTGCCGCAGCTGCTTGAAAAGTTTTCGCACAAGTTATATAATATTCTTTCGTTTCTGTTTTTAAGCGGCGGCGCGATGTGGGGAGCAGTGTGTGTCTTTGTCGAGAATCACTGCTTCCTGTTTTTTGTATTTGTAAAGTAAAATATTTTCAGCAAAGACTTTGCTGAAATTTGACTTTTTCAACACATAAAAAGGATATCCCTCAAAAGGATATCCTTTTTTACATTACTAAAACTTTTTTACTTTTCTGCAATAACTTCAACTTCAACAAGCGCACCCTTGGGCAACGTTTTAACCGCAACGCATGAACGCGCAGGCTTTGATGTGAAGTACTTTCCGTAGATTTCGTTAAACGCTGCAAAGTCGTTCATATCGGCTAAAAAACATACAGTCTTTACAGCTTTGTCAAAAGAAGAACCTGCTGCTTTAAGAACGGCGTCTAAGTTCTTCATCACTTGCTCTGTCTGACCCTGAATGTCCGTTGCTTCTATGTCACCGACAGCCGGATTAATCGCAATCTGTCCTGATGTAAAAATCATTCCGTTTGCTTCAACTGCATGTGAGTATGGTCCTATTGCTTCAGGAGCATTGTTTGTATGAATTTTATTCATTTATATTACCTCCAAAAAATTTTAATTATTTCTGATTTTATATCCGTTCTCTGCTAGGGCATCTTTGATTTCGTCTAAGTGTTCCTGGTTCCTGGTCTCGATTGAGATTCTGAGAACACAATCATTTATATCAAGTCTTTCGTCTGCGCGGTTATGGTCAAGTGATACAACATTTGCGCCGTAGCTTGAAATGATTTTTGAAACACCCACAAGCTGTCCGGGCTTGTCAGTGAGTTCTATCACCAGTTCAGCAAGTCTGCCTGTTTTTTGCAGACCTCTGTTGATTACTCTTGAAAGTATTGTTACATCTATATTTCCGCCTGATACAAGGCACACAACATTTTTGCCCTTAACCGGGAGCTTATCGAACATCACCGCGGCAACAGAGGTTGCGCCTGCGCCTTCTGCGATTAGTTTTTCGCGTTCTATCAGTTCAAGAATTGCCGTGGAAATCTCGTCGTCCGACACGGTTACTATTTCATCGACATATTTACTGCACAGTTCAAATGTATTTTCACCCGGAGTCTTTACAGCAATACCGTCTGCGATTGTATGTACGTCTGTCAGTGTTTCGATTTTCTTATCATCAATAGATTTCTGCATGGATGCAGCGCCTTCCGCCTGTACACCGTAGACTTTTATGTTGGGGTTAAGCGATTTAAGCGCAAACGCAACTCCGCTGATTAGTCCGCCGCCGCCGACAGGAACGACAACAGCTTCAACCTCCGGGAACTGATCTATGATTTCAAGACCGATTGAACCCTGACCGGCAATCACCATCTCGTCATCAAAAGGATGTATGAATGTTGCACCTGTTTCCTCGACAAGCGAGACAGCCTTATCATAAGCATCATCGTATACGCCTTCAACAAGACATACATCTGCGTCGTAGCTCTTGGTTGCTTCAACCTTAGATATAGGTGCGCCGTCAGGGATACATATTTTGGCTTTTATTCCGTTCTTTGATGCAGCGAGAGCCACGCCCTGCGCGTGGTTTCCGGCAGAACATGCGATAACGCCTTTTTTCTTTTCCTCATCAGAGAGCTGAGAGATTTTATAATATGCGCCTCTGACCTTAAATGAGCCAGTCACCTGAAGGTTCTCGGTTTTGATATAGAGATTACAGTTCGGGCACATTCTTGCCGTTCTTATAAGCTCAGTAGGTCTGATGATTTCTTTGAGTACATGTGCGGCATGATAAATCTTGTCTAAAGTTAGCATCTTAATTCTCCTTTGTATAAACGCCATCGGCTGTTTAAGCAGCCGCTGAATAACTGTATTTGTGTGAATCTAAAACACGCTTTTAACATTATACTTCTTAGCACATGATTTTTCAAGGTAAAAATATACAAAATATACTATGAATTTGTGCAATAAAAGCATTAAAGATATAAATTTTCTTTAGCTATTGAAAAAACAAATGGAATGTGTTAAAATATCGTTGTATAGTATATAAGTTAATAAAGTTTTTTTGTGGAGTGAGAAAAATGTCAAATGAATATGAAAATAGTATGAGTATTAATAATGGTAAAAGTTTAATTAAAAACAGTGATATTAAGAAATATATAAGCAGTATGTACAAAAATAAAGACATCTACCTAAATTGTGAAGGGGTAAAATATGTATTTAACAATTGTTTTGAAATTATCAATCATACAATTGAAGATTTTAAAAGTAGTCTTGCTGAAAAGATAGATGATATTATTAAGCACAATGCTGTTTCCGAAAGTCATATACAGCAAATATGCGACGCTCAAGGCGAAGGCTGCAAAGTGGCTTTTAGACTCCAAAGCATATTGGAACTTATAAAGGAGGACAAGGATTTTAAAGACGTACCCCGTGAGAAAACGGACATTAGACATATGCTGACTCAATACGTTGACTGCGCGAAGAATGTTATACTTGCATCATACGGCGGAAAGCTTGTTTTTAGAAATAACGTCAGGAAAAATGTGTACGCGTACGTTAACTATAATGAATTTGGCATAGTTTTGTCCAACTTAGTTATAAACGCTTTCACGCACTCTCGTGCGGTTAACAATACCGTTGAAATTATTTTGAACAGTGTTGATGATAAGGTAGCTGTATCAGTGATGGATTATGGCAGAGGCATTGACCTGGTTGCGATTCGTAATATTATGGATATCAAGGTGGAACTGCTTTTGCAAAATCTGCAGAATAAAAGAGTTTATAAGGGCTGCGGTCTTATTGTGTGTCAAAAGCTTGCCGGGTATATGAATGCTAATATTGCTGTGTTAAATCAGCCCGGTGCAGGAGCAATGTTTACAATTATGATTGATGCTGCACCTGAACCTTCTGATATTGGAAGGTATGTCTTGTCAGATTACATTACGCAGGAAATGGACACGAACAAAACTATGCTGTATATAGCTTTTGGAGGTCTTGCTGCGTACAGGAAAGAAGAAACGGATAACACGGAGGATGGAACAGACATAAAAGGTATAAAAGATATAAAGCAAATAACAGACACAGAAGAAAAAACAGAAATAATAGGAACGATAGATATGACAGATATGACAGATATGACAGATATGACAGATATGACAGATTAAAGATATACTAATAAACTTTAAAACTTAAATCGGAGGTTAAAGTTATGACTATAACATATGAATATCACAATTCACTATATGTAAATATAACCAACAGATGCTCAAACTCTTGTACATTTTGTGTCAGGACGAAGCATGACAACGTAAACGGAGAGGATGACCTGTGGCTTGACCGTGAGCCGACTGTAGACGAGATTAAGCAGGATTTTAAAACACGTGATATGAGTAAATATGATCAGGTAGTGTTTTGCGGATACGGCGAGCCGACAGAAAGATTTGACGATTTGATAGAAGTATCAAAATGGATAAAAAGCAATTGGCATAATATGCAGATACGCATTAATACTAACGGTCACGCTAATATGATTTGCGGCAGAGATGTTACTCCTGACATGAAGGGTGTTATTGATGTTGTATCTATAAGCCTGAATGCGCCGAACGCAAAGGCGTATCAGGAGCTGTGCCGAAGCCGTTATGGCGAGGACGCGTTTGAGGGATTGCAGGAGTTTGCAAAGCTCGCTAAAGAGTATGCCGGCAGGGTTGTATTCTCTGTGGTGGATAAGACGATGCCTGACGAGGATATAGAAACATGCAGAAAAATCGCTGAAAACTGCGGCGTTGAATTCAGAGTAAGAGAGTATATAGAGTAAAATACCATAAATATCGAATTGAAGTAATAATCGGAGGAACATGCAAATGGGCGATTATTGTTTGGCAGATAAGGTGATAAACTCAATTATAGATATAGGCAGGCAGTACGGCGTCAAGCGTATAACTTTGTTTGGCTCGCGTGCGAGAGGGGATTACAGAGAATGCAGTGATATTGACCTTGCAGTATACGGAGGCAGTACAGAAAAATTCGGTATTGATATTGAAGAGTTTGTTCCCACATTGCTCAAATGATTTGAATTTAGGATTGTTTCATTCCAAAGCTGAAAGGACGGGATTTTCCCGTCCTTTCAGCTTATCTTAATATTAAAATGTATAATTTGCCTTTCTGTACTTGCTGGGGGATATACCCATGATTTTTTTAAATACGTCACCAAAGTAGTTGCTGTCCTTATATCCGCAGAACCGTGCAATTTCGGTTACTGAATATTGTGTTTCAACAAGCATGTTTGTAGCCATTTTTATTCTCACATTATTTAAATATTCATTAAATCCAAAGCCTGTTACCTTCTTAAACTTCTTTGAAAAGTATGTAGGGCTCATATATGCCATTTTTGAAATTTCAGCGAGGGTTATCGGCTGATTGTAATAGTCAATTATATATTTGCAGACCTGCTGGATTCGCTCCTCATGGACGCTGATATCATCAAACGGCGCAACATTGTGTCCTGCACATCTGTCAAGAAATATTATGATTTCCGACATGTGAGACAGCGACAGATATTTTGCGTATTCATCGTTCTTATCACATTCGGAACTAAGTTTATGGAGAAGCCCTTCAAAGGCATAGCGTTTTGACACCGGCACATGAACCTTTCTTGCCTTAAACGCGCTTAAAAAAAGCTCTCTGTCGATATTTTGACAAACTCTGTTCACAAAGTTATCGTTAAACGTCATGAGATATCTCTCATAGTAATGCTCAGACGAAATCATTGTGGTCATGTGCAAGTCGCTTTTATCAACTAATATTACATCGCCGGGTTCCATGTTATAGAGAGTGTGATTGATAAAATATCTATGGGTTCCTGACATAAGATAGTACATCTCATAGTAATCATGCATATGAGAACTCTTCATTACATAAGGCTTGTCGTTTTCTTCGCGTTCAATATATATATCTCTACCTTCGGGTAATCCCATAAAGCATTCCTCCATTTTTTAAATACTCTGCTATTATATCATAGCTGTGGCAATAAATCAATAGTTTTTTCTAAAATACAGAAAATTTGCCAAATTTGCAAAGTGTTCGGATTTATAGCAGTTTTAGGATGAGACTACGTTAATAAATTTGTTAATATGTGCGAAAATAATTTGTTAATGTGTGAAAAAACTATTGCAATTTACCATAGAAATAGTGTATAATATAAACAAGTACTCGATTTATAAATGCTATATTTTAAGAATAATTATAATTATAATGATTAACTATATGGAGGTAACTAAAATGAAAAAGTTTATGGACAAGAATTTTATGCTGCAAAATGATACCGCAAAAAAGCTGTATCATGAATTTGCGGCCGATATGCCGATTTTTGACTATCACTGTCATCTCATCCCTCAGGAGATGTATGAGGATAAGCCGTTTGAGAGTATAACGCAGATTTTTCTTGACGGCGACCATTATAAGTGGCGCTATATGCGTTCAATGGGACTTGATGAAAAGTATATGACGGGTCACAGAACAGGCAATCAGCAGTCTGACTTTGACAGATTTAACGCTTTCTGCTCTGCCCTTCAGTACGGTATAGGCAATCCGCTTTATCACTGGACTCATCTTGAACTGCAGAGATATTTTGGTATAGATACAATTTGCCGTGCCGATACAGCTAAAGAGATTTTTGATAAGGCAAATGTTGTAATCAAAGAAAAGAACATTAGCCCTTCATATCTTATCAATAATTCCAATGTTGCGGTTATCTGCACAACAGATGACCCGATTGACAGCCTTGAGTGGCATAAAAAAATTGCTGAAAAGGGTCATATCAAAGCAAAGGTTCTTCCGGCGTTTAGACCTGATTTTATGATTAATATAGATAAACCGACATTTGTTCCATATATTGGCAAGCTGGCTGATGCTGCTGGTATGGGGATTAATTCATATGATGATATGATTAAGGCGGCGTATAACAGAATTGACTTCTTCCATGAAGCAGGATGCCGTATCAGCGACCATGCTCTGGACGGAGTTCCGTATTGTGAAGGTATTGATGTTTCAGACGTTTTCAAAAAGGCTATGAGCGGCGGTGCAATAACAGCGGAGGAAGTTAAGGGCTTTAAGTCATCTGTTTTGATTGACCTTGCAAAGAAGTATACAGAGCTTGACTGGACAATGCAGCTTCATATAGGCGCACTGAGAAATAATAATACAAAAATGTTTGATGTTCTCGGTGCAGATACAGGATTTGACTCAATTGCTGATTATTCAATAGCACAGGACTTATCCAATCTCTTGAACGCTATGGAAAAGACTGACAATTTGCCAAAGACAATTTTGTATACGCTTAACCCGAAGGATAACTATGTTATAGGAACCATGCTCGGAAACTTCCAGGGCGCAGGCGTAGGCGGCAAGATTCAGTTTGGTTCGGGCTGGTGGTTCTGTGACCAGCGTGACGGTATGACTGATCAGATGAAGGCTCTTGCTAACCTCGGCGCACTTAACAAGTTTGTTGGTATGCTTACGGATTCAAGAAGCTTCTTGTCTTACACCAGACATGAGTATTTCAGAAGGATTATGTGTAACATTTTGGGCACATGGATTGAGGACGGCGAGTTCCCGTGTGATATGGATACACTGGAGACTATAGTTAAGGGAATTTGTTTCGAGAATGCAAAGAAGTATTTTGGTATAGAGATTTAGTGATTCGTGAGCGGTATGCTCGGATATGGAGGTCAGTGCCTTATGGATTTTATTAAGAGAGACAGAGAATATGATTTGGTGACGATGGGCGAGGTTATGCTTCGTCTTTCACCGCCCGGAACCGATAAGATTTCGCAGAGTTATGTGTTTGACAAAAAGGCGGGCGGAGCAGAGCTTAACGTTGCCAGCGGAAGTGCGGTTTTAGGCATCAGGAGTGGTATTATAACAAAACTGCCTGAGAACAAAATCGGTCACTTTGTCAGAAATATGATTAGATACGGCGGTGTGAGTGACGATATGATTGTGTACGACCATTCGCCTGAAAAGCGTCTCGGCATCTATTATTATGAGACCGGGGCATATCCGAGAAAGTCCTCGGTTGTTTATGATAGGGCAAGGTCGTCTGTGACAACCCTAAAGGTTGAAGAAATTGCGCCGTCAGTGTTTTACAAGACCTCTGTGTTCCATGTCAGCGGTATTACACTCGCGATTGACGAGAACCTAAGAAAGACGACTATTGATGTGATTAAAAAGTTCAAAGATAACGGCACAATAATCTCGTTTGACATTAATTACCGCGCGTCGCTCTGGGATGAAGAGACTGCAAGAGAGACGGTTACAAGCATATTCCCATACGTTGATATTTTGTTTGTTTCAGAGGAGACGTCAAGGCGCATGCTTCAAAAAACAGGTACGCTTGAAGAAATCATGAAGAGCTACTGTGATGACTACGGATGCAAGGTTGTTGCAACGACACGCCGTGAAGTTATCAGCCCAAAGATACATAACTTCTCGTCTAAGATTTATTATGACGGTAAGTTCTATGAAGAAGAACCGTATAACAATATTGAGGTTGTTGACCGTGTAGGAAGCGGTGACGCATATCTGGCAGGCGCACTTTACAGTATGATTACTTATGACGATATGCAGAGAGCCGTTGAATACGGCAACGCAATGTCGGCGGTTAAGAACACTGTTCTCGGTGATATGGCTGTCAGCAGTTTGAGCGAGATTGACAGTGTTATCAAAAGTCATAAGGCAACAGGTCATCAGGATGAGATGAACAGATGATGTATAATGTTTACAATTTAACCAAATTTAAATATTAAATATTCATATACCGTGGTGATTTTTCATAAATTGCCGCGGTTTTGGTGTACATAGAGATTAGTGATTAGAGAATAGCGAATAGAAACAGATAGTGTTTTATCAAGGCTTTGGCAACATTGATCAAAAAATTAAGGAATATATTGACTCCTAACATTTGAGTACAACAGTCAAGTTTGAGCATACCACATCAGAGATGTGGGTCACAGCCGCCGCGTCTGTTTTTAAAATTAACAATTCAAAACCGTGTGCTTTGAATTGAGAGGAGCAATTGCGTAGCGTAAGCAAATTCTGCAAGCAGAATTTGCAAAAAGCGTAGCATATTGTGACGAGGCGGAATATGGGCTCGGCAATGGTTTCAAAGGCAAAGCCTTGATAAAATCTCAGATTCGGAAGGAAGTTAATACATAAGCACAACACAAGGAGGAACAGCATAATGAAAAAAACCGGATTTATTAAAAAAATAGGTTCAGTTTTAACAGCCGCGGCGGTTGCGGCTGCAAGTCTCGGCGCACCCGTATTTGCGGCAGAGGCAAGCTTGCCGATTGAGGTTTTGGCGGACACGGCAAGCAGAACTGTGGCGTTTCCGGGTGCGGAAGGCGGCGGTATGTACACAAGTGGCGCAAGAGGCGCGATTGATGCCGGTGAAAGTATAGAGGTATACCATGTAACAAACCTGAATGACAGTGGTGAGGGTTCGTTCAGAGATGCAGTATCAAAGGGCAACAGAATAGTTGTGTTTGATGTTTCAGGCTATATTGATTTAAGCTCAAATGTTAATATAAGTCACAATAACATGACAATTCTTGGTCAGACTGCACCGGGTGACGGAGTAACTTTCAGAACAAACAATATTAAGGTCGGTGCGGATAATGTTATTTTAAGATATTTGAAGTTTCGTGTCGGAGCGCATGATGCAAACGGCAAAGATACAAGAGCGCAGGATGGTCTTGAAATAACCGATAATTGCCAAAATGTTATAATCGACCACTGTTCAGTATCGTGGGGAACCGATGAAAACCTTTCGGCGTATGCGGTTAAAGATGTCACAATACAGAACAGTATAATCGCCGAGGCACTTAATCAGAGTGTGCATGACAAAGGTGAGCATAGTTATGCCGCAATATGGGGCGGTGTTAATCTTTCAATACATCACAATATTATTGCTACGCACAAGAGCCGTAATCCGAAAATAGGCACAAGTGAAACGGTTGCAATGACGGCAGGCTATACTGATGCTCAGACTTTGGTTGACATGAAGAATAATATCTTCTATAACTGGGGCGATAAGGCAGGCTATGGAACAGAAAACGGAGCAAAAACATATATTCAGAATAATGTTTACCGTCCGGGTCCGGCGACACCTTCGGGCAAGCGTTCGAGAATCTTTGAGCTGTCGGTTGGTCAGAAGTATCAGACCAATATGCTTGGCAGTGTTTATGCAGTTGGAAACAAGATTGACGTTGAAGCAAATGATATTGATTATGCGGATGCACAGCTTGTTAATCAGAATAATTGGCAGGATGATAAGCATGTCGGTGTTTATGTTGATACAAAGTTTTATGATTCAACCAATAAAACAAGTATGAAAATTGATGCACCGAATGAGACCTATCAAACATATAATAAGGAATATCCAATCACGCTTGATGATACGGATGATGTGTTTGATAAAGTTATCGCAAATGCAGGAGCTAATCTTCCGAAACAGGATAAGGTTGACGAAAGAATTATAAGCAACATTGTAAACCGTACTGCCCCTAACGGAATTAAGGGCAGTGTAGGGTTGGTTGACGACCCTGTTGACGGAATTCCCGCAGGTCAGGAAAGCGAGTATGACGGCAGAGGTTATCCGATTATCACGCCTGAGACAAGAGAAGCAAGATATGACACAGACGGCGACGGTATCCCTGATATATGGGAAGATAAAATGGGTCTTAATAAAGAGAATCCCAACGACAGCACATATATCGGACCAAACGGATATACATATCTTGAAATCTTCACAGAAGAGGGTATAAGCTATGAGCCAGGTGATATAAACATTAAGGTTGAAGGAAATAGTAGAATAATCGTTAACTCACCGTCAGGCGAGCCGGTTGACATTTATGTTGACGATAAGTATGTTCAGACTGTTGAGTTTGAGACAAACGCACCGGCAGGAAGCACTCTGATAACAGCCGGATATGATGAAAATGGCGCATTGGTTGAAATGCAGCACAGTGTACAGGAAAACGATGGAGCAGCTGTGTATCCTGAGTTGACGCAGAATGTCAAAAGCGTAAAACACTTTGTATGGGACAGTATTGATAGTATGAAGCCTGTAGAAACCGATTCAAGTACGGCGGAAGTTCGTTTGTCCGCTGACAAAGCAGGTGTCTATACAGTAACCGCAGTAGGACGCAGCAG
>CAOKIL010000060.1 GCA_948468535.1 uncultured Eubacteriales bacterium | reverse complement strand
TCTACACTCAGGCTTACACTCTTTCCCTACACGACGCTCTTCCGATCTATCAAGCATTATTAATCATCTTGTCAATCTCAGCGCTGAAGTTGATGAGGTTGAAAAACGCTCACCTAAGTCTGTGCGCGAATACGAAGAAAGATTATATAAACGCCTCACCGATACTCTTGCTTCTCTTGATTTGACTGCTGATGAAAACCGTATCTTGACAGAAGTATCTATTTTTGCTGACAAGGTTGCCGTTGACGAGGAAACTGTACGGCTTAAAAGCCATATAAACGAATTCAAAACGGCTCTTGATTCTGATGAGCCAATCGGTAAGAAACTCGACTTTATTGTACAAGAGATGAACCGGGAAACAAATACAATCGGTTCTAAAGCAAACGATTTTGAACTGTCAAAAATTGTAGTTGAGATGAAGTCCATTATAGAAAAGATAAGAGAACAAATCCAGAATATTGAGTAAATAATTAACTTAATTGTATAAAAACGTATTAAAAATATGACAATGATAAAGGCGGCAAAATAATGAAATTAATAAATGTTGGTTTTGGTAATATTGTGTCCGGCTCCCGCGTTATTGCAATAGTCAGTCCTGACTCGGCGCCAATAAAAAGAATTATACAAGAAGCTAAGGACAGAGGAATGGTTATAGATGCGACATGCGGCAGACGCACACGTTCAGTCATTGTAACCGACAGTGACCACATTATTCTTTCCGCTATCCAGACCGAAACAATCGCAGGCCGTGCAGAATCTAAATCAGATGACGATATTCAGGATAGCAGAGAAAGCGAGGACGAAGATGAATAACAACAGTTTGCTTATTGTTTTATCAGGTCCTTCCGGCGTTGGCAAAGGAACAATATGCAAAAAACTTTTGAGTGAAAGACCAAATATAAAACTTTCCATATCTGCTACTACCCGTAGCCCCCGCCCGGAAGATACAGATGGTGTAACATACTACTTCAAAACCGAAGATGAGTTCAAAAGAATGATTGAAAACGATGAGTTCATGGAATGGGCCGTATATAATAACAAATATTACGGAACACCGAAAAAAGCGGTATTTGACCAGCTTGAAAACGGCTATGATGTAATTTTGGAAATTGATGCCCAGGGCGCTTTAAATTTAAAAGAAAAGTATCCGGAAGCCGTATACATCTTTATCGCACCTGAAAATACCGATGTCTTGTATGAAAGACTTAGAACCCGCGGTACTGAGAGTGAAGATGAAATTGAACGGCGCGTCAAAGCCGCGCAATGGGAACTGAGCCAAAAAGATAAATACGACCATATAGTTATAAACAAAGTTGTGGATGACGCAGCTTTAGATATAATCAATATTATCAATACAAGGAGAAATGCTTTATGATGATTGAACCACCTATTACCAAATTAGTTGAAAAGACAGGAAGCAGATATTTGCTTACAATCGAAACTGCAAAACGCGCAAGACAACTCACCGAGGGTAAACAGCCACTCGCACAAGTTAAGTCAAACAAAGAAGTTTCTATTGCAGCAGAGGAAATTTATGAGGATAAGCTCAACTATATTCCAACGCCGGATTTAGGCACGCTTTAATCTCTATATTCCGAATATTCTGCGGCTTCCTCCGCTGTTGAGGAAGCCGTTTTTAATGAGGTGTAAATTATGCTACTGAAAAATAAGACCATTGTTGTTGGAGTTACCGGAGGGATAGCTGCATACAAAGCGCTTGAACTCACATCAAAGCTGATAAAGTCCGGCGCTGACGTAAAAGTTGTAATGACAAAATCGGCAACGGAATTTGTCAGACCTTTGAGCTTTCAATCCCTGTCAAAAAAACCTGTTGCCGTTGACACCTTTGATGAACCAAACACTTGGGAAATCAGACATATCTCTCTTGCTAAATCGGCTGATGTTTTTACAATCGTTCCGTGTACGGCAAACGTTATAGGCAAAATAGCTTCGGGAATAGCCGATGATATGCTGACAACAACCGTTATGGCAACAAAGGCTCCTGTTCTTATTGCTCCTGCAATGAACACTAATATGTTTGAAAATCCAATAGTGCAAAATAATATAGAAAAACTAAAGTCATACGGATATGAATTTGTTATGCCGACAGAGGGCAGACTTGCCTGCGGCGATACAGGACAGGGTAAACTCAGTGACATTAATTCAATATTTGATAAAATCGTATGTCTTGCATTATCAAAAAATACTGATTTAAAAAATAAAAACATTGTTATATCTGCAGGAGCAACAATTGAAAAAATTGATCCTGTCAGATATATAACAAATCATTCAACCGGTAAGATGGGATTTGCCCTTGCAAGAGCAGCATATCAGCGCGGAGCGAATGTTACTCTCGTTGCAGGAAGCAACCGTTGTAATAAAATCAACGGAGTAAATCAAATAGATATTGAATCTGCCGAGGAAATGAAAACAGCTGTTATGACTGCTTCAAAGAATGCTGATATAATTATAATGTCAGCAGCCGTAGCGGATTTTAAGCCAAACAGTTTTTCGGATGAAAAAATCAAAAAATCAGGCGCTGACCATATAACGCTTGAACTCACACGAAACCCTGATATACTAAAAGAGTTGGGTGAAAAACACGGCGGTACAAAAACAATAATCGGATTTGCAATGGAGACGCAAAATCTAATTGAAAATGCACAAAAAAAGTGTGCCGAAAAGAAAGTTGATTTTATAGTTGCCAACAATCTGCGTACGGAAGGCGCAGGGTTCGGCACCGACACAAATGTCGCTTCAATTGTCAGTCAAGACGGCAGCACAATTAAATTACCTAAAATGTCAAAGCTTGAACTTGCTGATATTATATTAGATAAAGCTCTGGAATGTTCTAAAAACTGTAAAATACTTTAAATCCGCAAAGTTCATAAAATAAGGTGAAGAAACATGGTTGCACAAATTATACTTATCAGTCAAAGGCATATAATAGATCAATCATTTGATTATAAGATTCCAAAAGAAATGGAAAAGATTATCTCTGTCGGTATGCGTGTTTTGGTTCCGTTCGGCATCTACAATAATACAGTTGAAGGTATTGTAGTCGGCATCGTACAAAGCAGCGAATTTCTGCAACTTAAAAATATAAAGTCAGTCATTGATACGTACCCTGTATGTTCTTCGGAACTCTTAAACTTATGCGTATGGATGCAGCGAAAATATCTGTGTACATTCTACAGCGCATTTAAACTTGTAGTACCGCCAAAGATGAAAATTATTGTTCAGGAATGGCTTAAATATAATCCAGATACGGCGGATGATGCTGCTTTAAACGAACTAACTCCGCAGCAAAGAAGAATTGTTGATATAATATCTGAAAATAATGGTATAATCGAGTACAACCACTTGTGTGAAATATCGAAAAACAAAAATCTTCGCCGCAGCGTTAATACCTTAATAGATAAAAACATAATAACAGCTTCTGAAAAATTAGACGAATCAATCAAAGAGTTAACTGTAAGGATTCCAAAACTTATAATTCCTCATGATGAAGCATACTCTATCGCAGATGGGCTGTATAAAAAAAGAGCCTATGTGCAGGCAAATATGCTCTTGTATTTAGCTGACAGTGAAAAACTTACCACATCTGAGCTGATAGGTATGTCAGATGGAAATTATAATGCGCTCACAAGGCTCGTAGAGCTTGGATATGTTGAAATTTATTCAGAACGTAAAATACGAGAGGCGTATAACAAAGACAACTATATTACAACAGCCGAATACACCCCTACTCCAGAACAAAAGCCAATCATAGAACATATTAATAATTTAATCGAAACAGATGCGCGCGAGGAAATACTCATACGCGGTGTAACCGGCAGCGGCAAGACAGAAGTGTTTTTGCAGACAATAAAAAAATGTATCGATGTCGGCAAGCGTGCTATAATGCTTGTTCCTGAGATTTCATTGACTCCGCAGATGGTAGAACGTTTTGTGAGCAGATTCGGAGAAAAAGTTGCTGTAATTCACAGCGGATTATCATACGGCGAAAGATTTGACCAATGGACAAAAATTCGAAATAACGAAGTTGATGTTGTTGTCGGAGCAAGAAGCGCAGTCTTTGCCCCGCTTGAAAATATCGGTCTGATTATTATGGATGAAGAACATGAAAACAGTTACAAATCTGAAATTTCACCAAGGTATCACGCAAGAGATGTAGCTAAGTTTCGTGCTAAATACAATAACGCATCACTGATTCTGGCATCTGCAACTCCTGCGGTTGACAGCTTTTATCGTGCACAAAACGGAGACTACAAACTTTTTGAGATGAATAAACGCTATAACAATAACAGCCTCCCTGATGTAAAAATTGTAGACATGCGGAGCGAACTGTTTGATTATCACAACTTCTCGTCCATCAGCAACAGACTAAAATTTGAAATTGAAAAAAATCTTGAAAATAAAGAGAAAACAATATTATTTCTAAACAGGCGCGGATACAACACATTCGTCTCATGCCGTGAATGCGGATATGTTTCCGAGTGTAAGAATTGCAGTATTCCGCTGACATATCATAAATATGCAGACAATCTTGTTTGTCATTACTGCGGATACACAATTAACAACTTAACAATATGCCCGGAATGTGGTTCTAAGCATGTAAAGTTTTTCGGTACCGGTACACAAAAAATTGAAGATGAACTTAAAAAGCTATTTCCCGAAGCACGAATTTTAAGGATGGACAGAGACACAACTTCAACCAAAGGCAGTCATGAAAATATACTCAGCAGCTTCAGAAACAACGAGGCTGATATATTGCTCGGAACCCAAATGGTAACAAAAGGCCTTGACTTCGCGTCTGTCACTCTGGTAGGAGTTCTTGCCGCGGATTCCTCTCTCGGAGTTGACGACTTCAGAGCTAACGAAAAGACCTTCTCGTTGCTCACACAGGTATGCGGACGTGCCGGCAGAGGCGATCTGCCCGGCAGAGCAATAATACAGACTTATCAGCCTAAAAATTCAACTATTGAGTTTGCAAAAGCACAAAACTATATTGCATTTTATAAAAATGAAATTAATTTTAGAAAACGCTTGAATTATCCACCGTTTTGTGACATAATAAGCATAATGGTTCAGGGTGAGAACGAAACCGTTGTGAAGTCGGAGCTTGATAATGTACATAGTTTTATCAAAGAAACTGAATCGAGAAATACAAGTATATTAAGCATCACACCTCCTCTTCCTGCACCGATAACCAAAATTAAAGGAAATTACAGATACCGCATTTTAATAAAGTCAAAAAATGCAGATCTATTTCTTGGCACTCTGAAATCAATTAATAACGAACATAACCGAACCAACAGCAGGACAACCCTTATTATAGACGTTAATCCTGTAAACATGAATTAAGCAAGGGAGAAATAAGAATGGCTATCAGAAACATAGTTAAACTCGGCGATGAAATTCTCACAAAAAAATGCCGCGAGGTAAAAAATATTAACGATAGAGTTATATGCCTCATTGATGATATGATTGATACTTTGAAACTTTCAAACGGAGTTGGGTTGGCCGCTCCGCAAGTTGGTATTTTAAAAAGAATCGCTATTGTCGATACCGGTGACGAAATCCTTGAGTTAATAAATCCTGAAATCATATATACAGAAGGTGAACAAACCGATGCTGAAGGATGTCTGAGTTATCCCGGCAAGTATGGTCTTGTCACAAGACCGAGAATTGTAAAAATACGAGCAACAGACAGAAACGGCAATGAATACGAATACACCGGCGAGGACTTAACCGCAAGGGCGTTCTGCCACGAGATTGACCACCTTGACGGTCATTTCTTTACTGAAAAAGTAACCGAATGGGTTGAAACTGAGGACTAATACACTAAATTCATATGACTTTTAATTTTGTCATATGAATTTTTCTGCAATTATTAACCAAAATTTGCACAACTTTATATTGTCAAAGCATGGGGGAATATATGCAAATAAGAAAACAAATAACTTATGCTCTTATCCTGTTTCTTGCATCGGCATCATTATTTTGCGTCAGGTGCAGTGCTGAGGAATATAGAAATTCAAGCATTTCTGAGATTCAGGAAACAGCAAGATATGTGCTTGCCCAAACTCCATATTTGTCGATTTCATCATCAGGCGGAGAATGGGCTTTAATCGGAATAAAACGTTCAGGAATTGATATACAGGACAGTTACTTTGACGATTATTTAAAAAACGCCAGAGCTATAATAGATTTAGGCGCAGATCTTGGCAGAAAATATACTGAATATTCAAGGCTTGTATTGGCTCTAAGCACTCTGAATATTGATGCTGAAGATTTTGGCAACAGCCATACAAACCTGTTTAAATTTATAAACGATTATGACAATGTAACAAAACAGGGGATAAACGGACCTATCTTTGCGCTTGAAGCAAAAAAACTTGGAAGTGACAGCGATACCGAAATATGCAGCAAATACATAAGTTATATAATAAGCCGACAAAACTCTGACGGGTCTTTCGGATTAAGTGAGAGTGCTGCTGACACAGATATTACTGCAATGGCGATAAGTTCCCTGTGTTTGTATATTAATGATTATCCAAACTTAAAAAAAGTAATCAACAAAGCCTTTTTATACCTATCTTCAGTTCAGCATGATGACGGCGGCTTCTCGGAAAACACAAATGAACCGGAATCTAACTGTGACTCTACCGCTCAAGTGATAGCCGCGATAAAACGGTTCGGACTTAAAGGTGACGACAGATTTTTCACCAAAAACGGCAGTACTCCATATGATGCTCTATGCAAGTTCAGATGTGCCGACGGAGGGTATAAGCATAAAATCGGTGATACCAAAAACAATATCATGTCAACCGAACAAGCCTTGCTCGCTTTAACGGAATCAAGAGGCAGCAATAAAACTCTTATGTATGATACTATATGGTTTAACGCCAATATAAAATATCTTGAAAATATAAAATAACTTCTGCGAGGAATGAAAGTGTTTAAGAATATAAAATATAACTTCGGTATTACTTTTCTGATTATTACTCTGCTACTGCTTACCTCATGCAGTACAAAGAATATTTCAGAAACATCATCTGACACTGCGACAAATTCTTCATCTTCAGAATTCGGGAAGTCAAAAAATGCAGAGTCTGAATATATGGGAAATACTGAAAGCCGTAAGTTCGGTGCAAGTACATCAAATAATAAAAATACGCCGGATAATACTCCGAGTTTTTCAAATGAAAACTCAAATAATCCATCTGAATCTGATAATTCACATAATAATCCAATCAGCAGTTCAGGCAAAACTCATAGCCAAAATTCATTAGGCAATAACAATACAGACAGCGCACAGGACTACAACACGGATGATAATACTGACGTTTTGGATACAACACAAAACAATTCTGATGCTGAGCATAGCACATGTTCACTTATCATCGACTGTTCCTCTGCTGTTAAATCAGAAAAACTATCGGCTAAGTTACTCAATGTTCTGCCAAGTGACGGGATTATATATACAAATCAAAATTTAGAGTTTGAGGATGGAGAAAGCGCATTTGATTTACTTAACCGAATAACACGTCAAAACGGTATACCAATGGAGTTTTCTTCGTCACTCACATCAGGCAGCAAGTATATTCAGGGCATCAACTCACTGTACGAATTTGACTGCGGAGAGACTTCAGGCTGGACATATAAGGTAAACGGGATATCACCAAATTACGGATGTGACAGTTATACGGTAAATCCCGATGATACTATCATATTTTGCTATGTGACAAGCTATGAAGATTTTTAAAATACTATAAAATAATTTGGAGTAGAATTATGAGAGACGAATTTTCAAGGTTTCATCCTTTGAATAATTTTATATACTTTGCAGCAGTAATAATTTTTTCTACCATATACATGGAGCCTGTGTTATTACTTATTTCTCTTTTTTGTGCAATTATATATTCGTTATATCTTGACGGCAGAAAGTCATTCAAACTTAGCTTACTTACCGTATTGCCCATAACTTTGTTTGCAGCGATAGTTAATATTGCATTTAACCACAACGGCATGACAATTCTAAACTATCTGCCAACCGGCAATCCTATAACACTTGAATCGATTATTTACGGATTATGTGCCGCAGCTCTTTTTGCAAACGTCATACTTTGGTTCTTTTGCTTTAACCGAGTCATTACATCAGATAAATTCATTTATCTCTTTGGCAAAATAATACCGTCCCTGTCACTTGTACTATCAATGATAATGCGATTTATTCCACTTTTTAAAAAACAGCATCACGATGTTTCATCTGCACAAAAAACTCTGTATGAAAGTCAAGAAAACAAAGGTCTTAAAGCTAAACTTAAACACAGCTTTAATATATTTTCAATCATGCTCACATGGTCGCTTGAAAACTCAATTATAACCGCTGATTCAATGAATTCCAGAGGCTATGGACTAAAAGGCAGAACGGCATTTTCATATTACAGATTTTATTTTCGAGACGGAGTTATGCTGGCGGTTCAGTCCGGATTAATAATTTTGCAAATACTGCTGACTATTTCGGGCTGTTCAAAAATAACTTTTTATCCGTACTACGAATACAGTCTCAGCGCTGTCAAAATCTGCGGGTATATAGCGTATATGATTTTTTGTTTACTGCCAATTATTATAAACCTTACGGAGGACATGAAATGGAACTATTTTCGATCAAAGATTTAAACTTTTCATATACAAACGGCAGAAGCAATTTTGCGCTTAAAAACATCAATTTTAATATTCAGAGCGGAGAGTTTATAACTCTGTGCGGAAAGTCAGGCTGCGGCAAAACAACTCTGTTAAAGCAGCTTAAAACAGCGCTGACCCCCAGCGGCTTCCGTTCAGGTGATATAAATTTCTGCGGCAGCAAACTTGATAAAATCAGCCCCAAAAGTCAAGCGTCAGAAATTGGCTTTGTAATGCAAAAAGCTGAAAGCCAAATAGTTACCGACAAGGTATGGCATGAAATGGCATTCGGTCTTGAAAGCCTTGGTTATGATACTGACGAAATCAGATTAAGAGTTTCGGAAATGGCGAGCTTCTTTGGGCTTCAATCATGGTTTTATAAAGATACAAACACTCTTTCAGGCGGACAAAAACAACTTTTGAGTTTGGCGTCAGTTATGGTTCTTGAACCTAAGATTCTGATACTTGATGAGCCGACAGCACAATTAGACCCGATTTCTGCCGGTGACTTTATGCAGATGCTGCTTAAAATTAACTGTGAATTCGGCACAGCAATTCTGATTTCAGCGCATAATCTTGAAGAGGTCGTTCCGATCTCAGACAGAATGATTGTTATGGAAAACGGTCAGATAATTGCAGACAATGACCCAAGAAATGTAATATTACAGCTCCGCAATTCCGGTAATGAGATGTTTACCGCCATGCCTACTCCTGCTCAAATATTCGCAAGCGTTGACAGCGGCAGCAACTGTCCGCTAACAGTCCGCGAGGGTAGGGAATGGATAAGCGAATTTGTTTCAAATAAAGAAATCCGCAAAGTTCCGGTGAAAGTTCTGGGATATAACAAAGATGAGACCGTTCTTAAAGCAAACAATATATGGTTCAGATACGCAAAACGCGAAAATGATATACTTAAAAACATCTCCATTTCTCTTTGCAGCGGCGAGTGGCAATCAATAGTCGGAAGCACCGGCGTCGGAAAAAGTACGTTCCTTTCTATTCTCTCAGGAACAAACAAACCATACAGAGGCAGTATTGAACTATACGGAAACCGAGTATGTATGTTGCCTCAGGACCCTACTGCTATATTTGAAAAATCAACAGTGATAGACGACTTAATGCAGGGAATAAGCAAAAAGGACAGCGCATACCTAAACAGTATAATTAATCTGTGTGACCTAAATAAACTGCTCTATATGCATCCTTATGATTTATCCGGAGGCGAGCAGCAGCGTGCTGCACTTGCCAAAGTATTATTGAAAAAGCCCAGAATATTATTGCTCGACGAACCTACCAAAGGTCTTGATGCACACTTTAAGAAAAAACTTGCAGGAATACTGCTTAATCTTAAATTAAAAGGAATTTCTATAATCATGGTATCTCATGATATTGAATTCTGTGCTCAATACTCCGACAACTGCGCTTTTTTATTTGACGGTGAAATTATTTCAAAAGACGAGCCGCGCGCTTTTTTCTCCGGCAATAATTTTTATACTACCACAGCAAACAGGGTAGCAAGGCATATTATTCCAAATGCCATTACTACAGACGACGTAATATATGCAATTGGCGGAACAGCGGCGGTAACAAAAAATAATTCAAAAAATATTAAAGATAATAATGATTTCAAACAACCCGAAAATTTGGAACCGATAAAGACTCATATTATGAGTAAAAAAGCAGACAGAGGTTCTGTTTTCTTTTCGGTCTTGTCTTTATTGCTTATAACTGTTATTATTTTTCTGGGAATGAACTATCTTGGTGACAGACCATATTACTACACAGGCATTGCAATAATCATACTGTCACTGATTCCGTTTGTACTTATGTTTGAAGGACGCAAACCACAGGCAAGAGAACTTGTAACAATAGCTGTTCTGTGCACTCTCGGAGTTGTCGGCAGACTTGCATTTTACATGGTGCCGCAATTTAAGCCAACCGTCGCAATAATAATCATATCAGCAATGGCGCTCGGCTCACAGCGCGGTTTTTTGATTGGTGTTGTTACTATATTTGTTTCAAATATTTTTGTCGGGCAGGGACCTTGGACACCATGGCAAATGTTTGCTTGCGGACTGATTGGATTTATTTCCGGGTTTATGTACAAAAAAGAAGCGCTGCCTAAAACGGTCGTTCCGATATGTATATTCGGATTTATTGCTACGATATTAATTTACGGCGGAATTATGAATCCTGCATCACTGCTTATGAGTAATTCGGAAATCACACTTCCTATTCTTTCCGCCTATTATATATCAGG
>CAOKIL010000059.1 GCA_948468535.1 uncultured Eubacteriales bacterium | reverse complement strand
CTCCATATATAAATTTGAGTAATAAAAAAGCATCGTACCTATGGTAGATACAATGCCGTAAAATCAGTTATTATGTTGTAATTTCACCTCATTTGACGAATGATTATTTTGTCTTTAATTTTACACAACGGTTATTTCGACAATTATCTCATTAGATTTTTGATGGAAAAAGAATTGAAAATATAATAAGACAAACTCTGAAACCCTTGATTTTATGCGGCTTCTACTGTTTGTCTTTATTATATTATAAGGACACACATTTGCGATAAATTTTGACAATATTCTATCAATTTTGATAAGGTATTTATCAAATTATCAGGATAGCTTTTATAAGTTCCAAATATTTCTCAAATTTGTCTGTGCTTGCGGCACTCATTTTTGTCATAGAAAAAAACTCCGTTTCAAATCATATATTTTTTGCTTTAATGCTAATTTAATTTAACAACTAAATTTTCACCTCGTCAAAAAAATTCAAAACGGAGATTTTATAAAGATTTTACTTTTTTAATTGTAATCCATCTTTGAAAGCATTACCAACTCTTTCGGTTACTTTATAATAACCGTGAGTGTATGGGTCAAAAGCAATAGCATTTACCAAAGAAATATCTACTTTATCATCTTTCATAACGCTTTCGTCTGCTGTAACATTTATAACCTTACCGATTACTCCGCAGCCGTATTCATCAACTTGATATTCAATAAATTCACACTCCATACAGAGAGGAAATTCATTTATAATCGGAGCGTCTACATTTTCAGACTTTGTGGCAGTCAGACCGCTGTTTTCAAATTTATCCTTTGTGTCATTTCCCGAAACAACACCAAAATAATCAGCTTCTACTGTATGCTTTGCATCTGCAATACTTACAGTAAATGCTTTTCTCGCCTTGATATTCTTAACAGTTTTATGTGTTTCTGTTAAGTTTAATATAACGCTGTCCCTACTTAACATAGTTCCCCAAGCCGCATTCATCACATCAATAGTTCCGTCCTCATTATAGGTAGCCACCAATAATACAGGCATAGGGAATATTGCTTCCGTAGTTTTAATATTCTTTCTCATAAAATTTTCTCCATATATAATTCATTATTTTTTCTTTCTGAACAGGCTTTTTTTATTGCAAGTGAAGCAATAAATACCATTGCGCCATTCACCTTACGAGCAGCCTGTGGGCATTGTGTAACACATCGCATACACGAGATACACTTTTTACTGTCTGAGATTTTAAGATTTTGTAAACTGATTGCCTGCGCCGGACAGATGTCAGCGCAAAGTCCGCAATTATTACATTTTTTATCCGCTTTTGGTAGCAAACCTGCCCCTGCCACTTTTTTATAAGGTCGATTTCCTAAGAGATTGAGTGCAGAAGATTTATTACCATTTTCAATCTTTTTCAGTATTACCTTTACAAAACCACGAAGTTCCTCAATGTCTTTTGCATCGGGTCTGCCTGTTGCATACTTGTGAATAATAGAGTGTTCAGCTACAGCAGATATTGCAGCAACAACATTAAAACCGCATTGTATTGCAACATCATTTAACTCAACAAGAGTGTCCTCATACGCTCTATTGCCATAGACGCAGACAATAATACATTTTATATTGTTACCTCTAAGTGCTGAAAGTCTTTGAGTTGCCAATATCGGAGCACGACCGCCATAAGAGGGAACGGCAATTACGGCAATATCACACTTGCCCTCATCAAGCACATCATAATTTGAATTTTCTTTGGTTAAGTCAATATTACCGACAGTATTTCCAAATTCAGATGTGATTATATCAGCAACACGCTGTGTACCGCCAGTCGGACTAAAAACGATTTGTGCTACTTTCATTTTCATTCCTCCAAATATCTATTTTAAATGAATTATATCACATAAGGAGCAGAAAAACAATCCTTTCGGACTGTTTTCTGCCTTTTGTACAAAAGATTATTTTACCCAAGTTTTGCCATTCTTGCTGCTTACGATCTTATGAGCGTTGCTTGTTTCAAGTATCTCGTAAAATGCCCAATGCGCTTTATCTTTGAGGTCTGTAAACTTATTTACTGCTGATATATTCTTGTTAATGTATTCTGTATCAGCTTCATGGGCTGTTACATGGTTGATAATAGTTACAACATCCGCACTGGAATTGCCCGTCGTCTCGGACACTCGAAAATAGAGATAACGTGGAATACATATTCTCACTTATATCCACGAGAAGAAGAAAGGGCAATTAAAATTTTAGATAAAATCGTGTAAGACAAAGCAAAACCGCCGTAATTACGGCGGTTTCAGCTTATTTGGTGCAGGTAGCAGGACTTGAACCTGTACTTGGGAACCCAAACAAGCACCTGAAGCTTGCGCGTCTGCCAATTCCGCCATACCTGCATATGCTTTTATGGTTTGAAAAGTTCTGCACGATTCAAACCAATATTGGGATGAGCAAAAGCCCAATCCTTATATGTTATTCAAGTTCTGAATAACAACTTCTTAATTTTAAAACATTTTTGATTATTTGTCAATACCTAAATTGAAAAAATACGGTTTTTTTATTTGAAACTTTAATTTATCTATTAAAACCGGTCTTTGAATTTTAAAGACCGGTTTTATATAAAATTCTAGATTGAAATATCAGCGATAACAGACATCATTGCTTTAACGATTAAAGGATCAAATTGTTTGCCGCTGCACTTGTTAAATTCTCTTATAATATACTCTCTCGGATATGCCTCTCGCCCCGAACGTTCGCTTGACATCGCTTCATATGCGTCTGCCACTCCTATTATCCTGGAGAAGATTGGTATTTCATCACCGCTTAAACTATCCGGATAGCCGCTGCCGTCATAGCGCTCATGATGATGTTCAATCGCTTCGGCATACTCGCTCAGTCCATTGATTGATTTAACAAATTTAGCTCCCGATTTAGGATGATCGTACCATCGTGTACGCTCGGACTCTGTCATGTTCAGCTTTGATTTGGAAATAATCTCATCGGGCAGAAACAGCTTGCCTACGTCATGGAGCAGAGCCGCGTAATACAATCCGTCCAAATCCTTGATATTGAGTTTTTCACCCAATGCTTTAGAAATATCCGCAACTCTTTTGCTGTGCCCTCTTGAATAAGGTGTTTTTTTCTCAAAACCGTCAACTATTGTATAAAGGACATCGTCTTTAAACCGGTTTGAATCAAATTCATTTGTTTTTTTGTTTTCAGAAATTTTAGCTTTTGCCTTTTTCTTTTTTGCTATTTTGTCTGAAATCCCGAAAACAACATTTTTTGCCCCCATTATGCCAGCAGAAAGAGCAGTAATACCTGCTGCAGCGATTACTGTAATGTATCCGATTTTTTTCATATAAGACACCTCCGATTTAAATTTTGTGCATTGTTATATATTGATTTTATTATAACACATAACAGCAAAATTTTCTACACATTTTTATTAATTGTCATGAATTAAATTTTGAACTATATGAAATTTATATCAAATATACCGCTGCCGTTTGAATATAATTCTGTCTCATAAAACTTTTTCATTGCCTTTAACATATACGACGCATCCAAAACACCGCCTGTCTCATAACACGAATGCATTGCAAGCTGTGCAAGTCCTATATCAACGGTATTAACAGAGACATTCTCGCCTGACAGATTACCGAGTGTAGAACCTCCGAGAATATCGCTTCTGTTAACGTATTCCTGATACGGCACGTCAGCCTCTTGACATATTCTTTTAAACACTGCTTCAGAAACTGCATCAGTTGTATATTTCTGTTGGGCATTATACTTTATCAGCACACCGCCATTTACTTTCGGACGATTAGTTGGACATGATTTTTCTTCATAATTCGGATGCAGCGCATGACCGTTATCAGCGGATAGCATAAAACTTGACGCAAGACTGCGCAGAAACTCTGTATGTGACATATTTGTACTGTCTGAAACCCTGCATAAAGTGTCATAGAGAAATGTAGACTTTGCGCCTTGCTTTGTACCGCTTCCAACTTCCTCGTTATCAAACACACAGTATACCTTTATACATGATGATAGCTTAGAATTCAAGAAAGCTTTGAGCGATATATATGCACATTCAAGGTCGTCAATTCTGGCTGACGAAAAATACTCATCATTTGCACCTACTATTTCGCCTTTTTGCCTGTTATATAAGAACAAATCGGCACCAAGAATTTCTCCGTGGCCCGCTGCGTCGCCCAAAAGTCTGTCGAACACCTTTTTGTCTCCTCCTCCGCAAATCAGAGGAAGCATATCTTTTTGTGCATTAAAGCTATATCCGCTGTTCATATCACGATTCATGTGTATTGCCAGATTAGGAATAACAGCAATGTTTTTTTTGATATCAACAAGAACCGATTTAATTCCATTATCGGTTTTCACAACAGCTCTGCCTGCAACCGATAATGGCCTGTCAAACCATGTTGAACAAATCATACCGCCATATTTTTCAACGTTGAGTTTTAAGTATTCGTTATCAACCACCATTTCCGGATTTGGTTTTATTTTAAAGCACGGCGAATCACTGTGGCTTGAAACCATCATATAACCGTTTGTTTTTGTGTTTTCAGGTATCTGAAAGGCAATAATTGACGACATGTTTCTGGTTACATAATATTTACCGCCCGATTTAATATTCCATTCGTCAGCTTCACTGAGTGAGTTGAATCCGTTTTTTTCGAGTTCGCACGCAATATTATTAACCGCCTGAAACGCAGTTGGGCTTTTATCTATAAAACTAATTATTTCACCGGCGAAATCTAAGTAAGTTTTATCCATATAAATATTCTCCTTTTATTCTGACTGTATTTAAATTAGGATTTGCGTTATTTTAGTTAATTATTCCGATATAATGCACAAGTTTATTATACCACGAAATTAAATATAGTCAATAAAACAGGCGTTTTGATTTGTATAAAAAATTATATATAAAATATCATGAATCGGGAAATTATAAAACTAATACAGCATAAGGAGATAGATTTATGTCGCTGAAAACAAGTAAGAAAGAAAAAAGTATTACTGCATATAGTATGGCATTTATGGCATTCACAGCGGTCTGGGGATTCGGAAATGTTGTGAACGGCTATCGGTATTACAACGGTATGGGTGTTACATTCATGTGGATTTTGATGTTTGCCATGTACTTTGTACCATATGCCCTTATGGTTGGCGAACTCGGTTCTGCTTTTAAGAACGATGGCGGTGGTGTAAGCTCGTGGATAAGTCATACCCTGGGTAAGCGTCTTGCATTCTACGCAGGATGGACATATTGTGTCGTTCATATTCCATATCTTGCTCAAAAGCCCACAAGCTTACTTATCGCTTTAGGCTGGATTATTTTCGGTGACGGCAGAGTGGGCGAAAACGGCTGGAAGATGTTTGACACGGGCATACTGAGTCAGATACCCACCGCTGCTATCATACAATTTCTGGGTTTAATAGTATTCTTTTTGACAGTTTTGATGGCGCTCAGAGGCGTTACTTTCTTGAAAAAAATCAGTTCTATTGCAGGTACAGCAATGTTTATTATGTCAATATTGTTTGTAGCCATGATGATAGCGGCTCCGAGTGTTACAGGAAAAGTGAACTGGTCAAGTATAGATTGGTCATGGAAAACGTTTATGCCGGACTTTAACGTCAATAATATTATGAACATAGCAATTTTAATTTTTGCAGTGGGAGGGTGCGAAAAGCTCTCACCGTATGTAAACAAAATGAATAGTCCTTCCAGAAACTTCCCAAAAGGCATGATTATGCTGGCGGTTATGGTTGCTGTTTGTGCCATTCTCGGCTCCATAGCAATGGGTCTCATGTTTTCAGGACAGCCGCTTAATAACGAATTCGTTACAAACGGCCAATACCTTGCTTTTCAGAAAATCGGCGAATACTATGGATTAGGCAACAGTTTAATGATCATATATGCGGTTTGCTTTTTAATTGTTCAAATTGCAGTTATGATAGTGTCGATTGATGCACCGCTCAGAATGTTGCTTGATAATTCTGACCCGGATTATATCCCCAATCGTCTGGCCGTAACAAACAAGCGCGGAGTATATAAAAACGGAGTGCTTATGGTAAGTATTGCTGTAGCTGTTCTTATAATTGTACCGGGACTTGGTATTGGAAGTGTCAGTGATATCGTTGATTTTATTATCGGACTTAACTCAATTTGTATGCCACTGCGCTATCTTTGGGTTTTTGTCGCATATATTGCACTTAAAAAACATAGCGAAAGATTCAAGGCTGAATACCACTTCACCAAAAACAAAAAATTGGGGATGTTTGTCGGCGGCTGGTGTTTTGTGCTAACCTCATTTGCCTGCGTGACAAAGATTTTTAATGTCGATGGTGATTATTTTAAGTTCATAATGAATATTATGACGCCGTTCATTCTGCTCGGAATAGGCCTTATCCTTCCAATGATTGCAAGAAAGACAAATCATCATTTTGATAAATAACCTGTTATGGATTCTTTCTGCCATTCTGCTTTGAAAAACTCCTGTGCCTATGGAATATCTTGAAACACAATACAAAACCTCCCAAATCAAATGGGATGTTTTGCTAAATAATACCTTACACTCCTACTTTGGGGCAGAGCATGTTTACAGGACATATATCGCATTTTGGTCTGCGCGCGTCACAATATTCGCGTCCGTGATACACAAGCTGATGACAGAATGAGGTCTGATACTCCGGCGGTATCAGTTTGAGTAAGTCCTGTTCGATTTTGGCAGGTTCTTTGTTTGCAGTAAAGCCCATTCGGTTAGACAACCTCGTGGCATGAGTGTCTACGACAACACCCGGTATACCAAAGTAGTCACCGCGAACCAAATTAGCCGTCTTTCTTCCCACTCCCGGCAAGCGAAGCAAATCTTCCATACTGCTCGGCACCTCGCCGTTATAATCAGAGATAATCATTTTACAGCAGCCAATTATATTTTTTGATTTGTTACGGAAAAATCCTGTGGGCTTTATATCCTGCTGGAGTTCGAGCTCGTCCGCATTGGCAAAGTCATACACATCTTTATACTTTTTATACAAGTCCTTTGTCACTATATTAACGCGCTTATCTGTACACTGAGCCGCAAGCTGTGTTGAAATCAGAAGCTGCAGAGGACTTTCATACTCAAGCGTGCAGTCTGCGTCACCGTATGTTTGGTTAAATATTTCGATTATCTTCATCAATCTTTCTTTTTTATCAGCAATTTTTTCTCTCATAATTAAAATACCTCTTGCAAAATATGATAAATAACATTATAATATATTTGTGTAAATTTTTCAAGATGTCGAAATGATAAAAATTAGTTAGATAAATAATTAAATAATATATAACTTATTGGAGGATTGTTTAATGTTTGAATTTAAATCTCTGACTTCAGTTGACCCTGAGGTTAAAGAGGCGATTGAAAAAGAAATCAACAGACAGCGCAGTAAAATTGAACTTATTGCCTCAGAAAACTTTGTCAGCCCTGCTGTAATGGAAGCTATGGGTACACCGCTCACAAACAAATACGCTGAAGGTTATCCGGGCAAACGTTACTATGGCGGCTGTGAATATGTTGACATAGTTGAAGATCTCGCAAGAGACCGCGCTAAAGAACTGTTCGGCGCTGAATTTGCGAATGTTCAGCCGCATTCAGGTGCAACCGCTAACCTTGCTGTATTTTTTGCAACAATGGAACCCGGCGATACATATCTCGGAATGAGCCTTGCAGAAGGCGGTCATCTGAGCCACGGTTCACCTGTAAATATTTCGGGCAAGTATTTCAACGTTGTTCCCTACGGCGTTGACCCCATAACACACAGAATAGACTATGATCAGGTTCGCGAACTTGCTCTTGAACACAAACCTAAGCTCATACTTGCGGGCGCAAGCGCATACGCAAGAGAAATTGATTTTGCAAAGTTCCGTGAAATCGCTGACGAAGTCGGTGCATACCTCATGGTAGATATGGCGCATATCGCAGGTTTGGTTGCCGCAGGTCTGCATCCGAGCCCAGTACCATATGCGGATTTTGTCACCACTACAACACACAAGACATTGAGAGGACCGAGAGGCGGACTTATTCTCTGCAAGGAAAAATATGCGCAGATGATAAACAAAGCTGTATTCCCTGGAAACCAGGGCGGACCTCTTATGCACGTTATCGCCGCAAAAGCTGTATGTTTCAAAGAGGCTCTGTCAGACGAGTTTAAGGCTTATCAAACTCAGGTTAAGAAGAACGCCGCTGCTCTTGCCTCAGCTTTACAGGAACGCGGAATTGAAATCGTGTCCGGCGGAACCGATAATCATCTTATGCTGGTCAGCCTGCTCAAACAGGATAAGACCGGTAAAGAAGTTGAAAAGCAGCTTGATGAAGTTGGTATAACATGTAACAAAAACACCATACCAAACGACCCAAAGAGCCCATTTGTAACAAGCGGTATCAGACTTGGTTCCCCTGCTGTTACAAGCCGCGGATTTAAAGAAGATGATATGGTTGAGGTTGCTGAACTTATATCAATGATTATAAAAGACTTTGAGGGGAATAAAGAAGAAGTTGCAAAGCATGTTCAGGTACTTTGTGACAAGCATCCGCTATATGCTTAATCAAAACAGGCCACTAGCTGACAGACTGCGGCCCACAACTTTGGATGAAGTTGTGGGTCAGCGTCATATTTTGGGCAAAAACCGCATACTCCGTAACATTATTGAAAGCGGAAACATCCCAAACATGATATTCTACGGCCTGTCAGGCACAGGAAAAACAACAGTCGCCAACATTGCCGCGCAGTCTTCAAACAAGGTTTTATATAAGCTAAACGCGACAAATGCCTCCGTATCAGACGTAAAGGCGATTGTTAAAGAAAGTGACGGAATGTTTGGTCAGAACGGAATACTCCTATACCTGGACGAGATTCAGAACTTCAATAAAAAGCAGCAGCAATCCCTTCTGGAGTATACCGAAAACGGCAAGATAACACTGATAGCAAGCACGACTGAGAACCCATACTTTTATATATACAACGCAATTCTCAGCCGAAGTACGATTTTTGAATTCAAACCTCTGACAAGTGACGACATTATGCAGGCGCTGAAACGCGCAATTGATATAATCAGAACAGAGGACTTTCCCGACACAGAGCTGATATGCGGCGATGACGTACTCAGGCATCTTGCTGAAAAATCAAACGGTGATGTAAGAAAGGCGCTTAATTCAATAGAGCTTGCTGTGAAATATTCAAATCCCGACAAAGACGGCAACCTGAATATTTCAATGGATATTGCCGAGCAATGCACACAAAAAAAAGCCTTTAAGTTTGATAAAAAAGGCGACAGCCAATATGATATAATGAGCGCACTTCAAAAATCAATACGTGGCAGCGATCCTGACGCAGCGGTACATTATCTTGCACGGCTTGTTGTTGCTGACGACATTCAGTCAATTTGCCGCAGACTTATGGTTATCGCGTGTGAGGATGTGGGACTGGCGTATCCGCAGGCAATATCCATTGTCAAATCATGCGTGGATTCAGCGCTTATGCTTGGCTTTCCTGAAGCGAGAATACCTCTTGCTCACGCAGCAATTCTGCTCGCCACAGCACCAAAGTCAAATTCAGCATATATGGCAATAAACAATGCGATACATGACATAGAAACAATAGACACCGGGGAAATACCGAGACAACTGCAAAACATGCACTATGACGGCGAGGGCAACGTACAAAAAGGACAGAATTACCTATATCCGCACGACTTTCCAAACCACTATACCAAGCAGCAATATCTGCCGGATAACATAAAAGACAAAGTCTACTATGAATACGGTCTTAATAAAGCTGAACAATCAGCAAAAGAATACTGGGATAAAATTAAAAACAGCAAGGAGTAAGGTTCTTGCTGTTTTTATTCTATACTCTTTTTCATTTTGACATGAGGACAATGTTCATCATAATATTCTTCGCCCTCCTGAATATATCCAATTTTATTATAGAATTCTCGAACTCTTGCCTGGGCAGATAACAAAATAAATTTACCGCCGTCTTTTTTTATTTCAGCTTCTGCGGCTTGCATTATTTTTTCACCTATTTTCATACCTCGAAACTCTTTCATTACAGCAACACGTCCGATATGAAAAATATCTCTTCTTAAATTATCATAGAAATATCTGCATACCGCAGCAGGCATATTATTAATATAAAGTACTAAATGTATTGCTTTATTATCTATATTGTCAAATTCGTTTTTAAACCCCTGTTCGTCAACAAATACAGAACTCCGGATGTCCGCTGCTGCATCACAAAGATAGTCATATTTTTTTAGTATTATCTTCACTATCGTCTTTTGCCTCTCTTTTAACAAACTTGTTTTTTCTGAAAAACCTATCAAATCCGTCCAAATCATCGTCATCTCTGAGAAGGAACTTACGCACTGCGAGCAAAACTGCAACAGATATAATCGTAATTAAATTCTCAATCGGCGATGTATGCACAACAACAAGCTGTCTCGCAATAGCAAACAGCAGTACTTCAATAACAGTTTCAGGTGTATGACGGCACAGCATTTTAATAAACTCAACGCCGATTGCAAGGTTCATTGCTCCGCCGAGAATATCAACAAGAACATCCTGCTCAGATCCGAATACGGTTAAATCAAACGTATTCAGAAAAAGCTTGACACCTAAAACAATAACCGCAAATCCAACAATACATGAAATAAGAAGTTCAAGAATATATCCCAACTCAAACATCTTTTCCTGAATTTTCTTACGCATGTTCCTCCTCCTTTTCTTGACATAGATAAAATTTCAGTCAAATTATACCACATCACTAAAGAAAAGTAAATAAAATCTTGTTGAAGGATAATACAATATTTTATATGAAAAGTTTTCAAAAAATACTTGACAAATCAATATCATCTATGCTATAATACTTTTGTGCTTGAAAAAGTGCATCAAATATGCGGGAGTGGCTCAGTGGTAGAGCGTCACCTTGCCAAGGTGAACGTCGCGAGTTCGAATCTCGTCT
>CAOKIL010000058.1 GCA_948468535.1 uncultured Eubacteriales bacterium | reverse complement strand
AAAATCTTCAAACGTGATACCGGAATCCAAAACTGACTGGATTGTATTTTTGTCGGTCATTAAGCTCAGCAAAAGTTTTTCACTATTATACTGCTCTGTTTCAGTTCTGTCCGATGAGACTTTAAACGACCTGTTTTTATCGCTCCGCATTTTTCGGTTTAGTTCTCTGCGATAGTCCGTCTTTTGCGCCTTTAAAGAAATATCCGCAACACCTGTCCTCAAACTGTCCGGATTAATTTTAAGGCTGTCAGCCACTCTGACAATATACAGCTCTCGCTGAGCATCGTTTTTAATATTTGCCAGAATCCCGGAAACCTCCTCTATAAAGTCAACCTGTTCATCTATATCATCTTTGTTGTATTTATCTCTTGCCTCGTCAATTTTATACTCAATCAAAGGCTTTGCATTTTCAATCAGCAGACCAAACATCTCTTCGCCCTTTGTCTTGATAAATTCGTCAGGATCCTTGCCGTCAGTAACTGTTAAAACTCTGACTTTTACGCCGGCGTCATACAGAATATCACCCGCCCGCAAAGTTGCTTTCTTTCCTGCCTCATCGTTGTCATAACACAAAACAGCCCTTGAAGCATATCGCTTAGCAAGCTTTGCCTGCTCAGGAGTAAATGCGGTTCCCAGTGAGGCAACTGCATTGCCGAATCCGTTTTGATGCAGTGAAATCACATCCATGTACCCTTCCATAAGCAAAAGTCTGTCGGATTTGAAGTCCTTTGCAAGATTGAGTCCAAAAAGATTGTCTTTTTTCTTAAACACCAGAGTTTCGGGCGAGTTCCAGTATTTCGGTGCATCTGTTCCGTCACGGATTATACGTCCGCCGAAGGCTATAACATTCCCTCTTACATCAATTATCGGAAAGATAACTCTGCCGTCAAAGAATGCGTCATAATACGTCCCGTCATCACGGCGTTTCACGATTCCTGCTTCAAACATTTCACTTTCAGTATACCCGATTTTCTTCAAATAATTTATTAAATTCGACCAGCCCTCCGGCGCATATCCAAGCCCAAATTTTTTTATTGTTGAATTTGATATTCTGCGTTCTCTCAAATATCGTATGCCCGGATTATCACCGTCTGCAAGACAATCAAAAAAGTATCTCGCCGCTGCCGAATTCACCTCATATATTTTTTGTCGTTTAGCCGATATGGCAAGCTGTTTTTGCTTGTCAGTCCGTCCGCGTCTTTCGGGCATTTCAAGATTTACTCTCTCAGCAAGATATTTAAGCGCGTCCATGAAATCCAGATTCATTGCGGACTGAATAAAGTTAATCGCATTTCCTCCTGCACCGCATCCAAAACAATGAAAAATCTGCTTATCCGGCGACACAGACAATGACGGTGACTTCTTATCATTATGCAGCGGACAAAGCCCCATCATATTGCTTCCGGTACGCTTTAGAGTGGTATACTCAGAAATAATATCCACAATATCATTTCGCAAAAGCACATCGTCTATGAAGTTCTGAAAATCAGTATCCGCCATTTGCACCGCCTTCAATTCTTTCAAAATTTATTTTACCCAAAACCTTGGCACATACAGTTCTTCATATTTTGCCACGGCATACGGGTCACTCATTCCTGCAATATAGTCCTTTGCAATTATACAAATATCGTCTGTTTTGCTGCTTTGCCTTGCTTCAACCGGTATAAGCTCTATGTTATTAACAAATTTAGTATAAAGTCCTTCAATAATATACCGTGCCTTGCTCTCCTCTGCCTTTGCGTCTGAATTACTGTTTAAGTATACCTTATCAAACATAAATTTTCTCAGCCCCAGCATTGCTTGATATATCTCAGGCTTCATGCCTATGCCGTTTTGTGTACCATACTCAACAGCGGCTTTAATCATGGTATCTATCCTGATTGAATGACGCGCACCTAAAATATCGGTGTATTCCTTTGAGATTTCTTCTTCGGTCATTACTCCGCCCCGGATAGCATCGTCAATATCATGGTTTATGTAAGCAATCCTGTCTGCGAGACTTACAATCTGACCTTCAAGCGTATCAGACTGTTTTTCACCTGAATGACACAAAATACCGTCCATAACCTCATATGTCAGGTTAAGACCGTTATTTCCCTCCAGAACCATAACAACTCTAAGGCTCTGTTCATTGTGTCTAAATCCGCCGGGGCAAAGCTCGTTCAGAACTCTTTCACCCATATGTCCGAAAGGCGTATGTCCCAGGTCATGCCCCAAAGAAATAGCCTCGGTCAAGTCCTCATTAAGACACAGTGACCGGGCGATAGTCCTTGCTATCTGAGCGACTTCAAGCGTATGCGTTAAGCGTGTTCGGTAATGATCACCGAGCGGCGACAAAAATACTTGCGTCTTATGCTTTAGTCGCCTGAACGCCTTTGAATGAATGATTCTGTCACGGTCACGCTGAAATACAGTGCGGAGCTGACATGGCTCCTCATAACGTTCTCTGCCCTTTGAATCAGCACTGCACACAGCATACGGCGACAGATATTCACGCTCGCGTTCTTCTATCATTTCTCTGATATTCAAACTTAACACCTCGCTGTACACTCTTTTATGCGTTTATAGCAAAACATTTTTTACAGACTCTTTTAAATTCACTTTAATATTATTCTACAAAAAATTCTTTTTTCCTTTATTATATTGACAAAAAGCCGCGTAAATAATAAAATTAAAGAAATATCAAATATATTATAGGAGAAAAACATGCTGAAACCGACTTTGACTCCGCGCCTCAAAACCATAGCGGAGCTTATAGATAATTCCGAAAAGATGGCGGATATAGGCACAGACCATGCGTATCTGCCCGTGTGTCTCACAGACTGCGGAAAATGCAAGACCGCAATCGCCTCCGATATACGCACAGGTCCGCTTGAGCGAGCAAATGCCACCGTTAAGAAGTATAATATGAACGGTTTAATTGAGCTTAGGTTCGGCGCAGGTCTTGAAACAATCACCAAAGACGATAATGTTGACACTATAGTTATTGCCGGAATGGGCGGGCTTGTAATTTCGGATATAATCAACTCGTCAAAAGAAATTGTTAAGGCTGCAAAGCATGTTATTCTTCAGCCAATGACAATGGTTCCTGAACTTCGTACATACTTATACAGCGCTGCACTCGGAACAATTGACGAATACCTCGCATTTGAGAACGAAAAGATATATAATATCATATCTCTAAAAATCAATCCTAATGCCAAACCGACTGAACTTACAGATGCTGAAGCCTTGGTCGGAAGGAGCCTTATTGAATCAAGACCAAACGGGTTTGACAAATATTTAAAAAGTCTTGTACATAAACTTGAAAACCAAATTTCAGGTCTTTCAGGCGGTACAACATCCGATGCTAAAGAAAAGCTAAAAAAAGCAAAGACTATGCTTCATGAAATCAAAAATTTATACTAACCGGAGGTTAAACCATGAGAAAGGTATGTGAAATTGCACGAGAAATAGAACTGCTTGCACCTAAACATCTTGCAGAACCATGGGATAATGTAGGACTTATGGTAGGCGACGAACATCAAAGTGTCGATACAGTATACTTAACGCTTGATGTAACAAGCGAAAATGTCAACGCAGCAATCAAAAACGGAGCCCAGCTCATTATATCACATCATCCGCTGCTGTTCTCACCGCTTAAAAATGTGACCGAACAGACAATAACAGGCAGTATAGTCAGAAGCCTGATACAAAACAACATTTCAGTATACAGCGCTCACACAAATCTTGATAAAGCAGACGGCGGTATGAATGATATGCTTTGCGAAAAACTCGGCATAAACGATGTGCGCACATACACTGACAGCGAATGTACCGATGCTGACGGCAAAACTCTTGACAACATCGGACGGATAGGAGTACTCGACAATCCAACCGAAATGGCTGACTTTGTTGACTATGTAAAAAACGTCCTGGGCTGCCGTGCAATAAGCTACACAGGCGACCTGTCGGATGTTGTTTCAACCGCGGCAGTATGCAGCGGCAGCGGCGGCGACCTCATATACAACGCATATAACGCAGGCGCTGACGTATACATCACATCTGAAATTAAACACCATGAAGCGCAGCTTGCCATTGAACTTGGCATCAACCTGATTGACGCAGGACACTTTGAAACCGAAAACATAGTCTGTGATTTTATGAAAGATTATTTGAGCAATCGGTTCCCTGACCTGAATTTTATAAAATCTTCTGTTTCACCTTACAAACAGAGATAGAATTCAGAATAATAATACATTATTTTTTAAGGAGTGAAATCATGCGTATCCTGGTTGTTGAAGACGAAGTTCATCTTGCGGAAGCGCTCGCACATCTGCTCAAAAAGAATAAGTATACAGCGGATTCAGTATATAACGGCGAGGACGGACTTGATTATGCGCTAAGCAATATCTATGATGTGATTATCCTTGACCTGATGCTTCCCAAATTAGACGGTATAACTGTAATAAAAGAATTGCGCAGACGCGGAAACGATACGCCCGTCATAATGCTGACCGCAAAGAGCGAAATAAGTGACAAAGTTAAAGGACTTGACAGCGGCGCTGACGACTATCTTGCAAAGCCGTTTAATACAGACGAACTCCTTGCGCGGGTTCGCGCGCTTGGCAGACGCAGAGGTGAAGTTGCACCGACAAACGCGCTTAAATTTGCAGATACAGAGCTTGACACTGCGGCGCTTAATCTAAAATGCAACGGAAAAGAGATTAATTTAACCCTTAAAGAATCTGAACTTCTTGAATATCTTATACGTAACAAAAATGCGGTACTTTCAAAAGACATGATAATAGAAAAACTATGGGGATTTGATTCAGAAGCCGAATCAAATCATGTGGAAGTATATATTTCGTTTTTAAGAAAAAAGCTGAAATATGTCGGTTCCTCAGTGCAAATTGTCACGATTAGGGGAATCGGATATTCTTTAAAAAATTTTTGAGGTAATGCATATGTTTAAAAAACTTAGAAACAGATTTCTTATGCTTAATATGATAATGATTTCCGTCCTTCTTATCGGTTCTTTTACCGTGGTTTTTACTATTACATATAATAATATAAGCCGTGAAGCCGACATACGGCTTGAACGCGGAATATCAAGTCTGCGGCTTAACAGCATCGACAGCGACTTCCCAAAACATGGCGGAAATAACACTGATCCGGGCTTTTTGCCAAACCGACCGCCAAATAATAGAAATATGCCTGAAACGCCCGAAATTCCAAACGATGATAACAGACGTGACTTTTCGCCTATGCCAAACGAATCATCTGCAATCAAAATAAACAGTGAGTTTGATATTGTTGAGACACGCTCGCCTTACGAGTTCAGCCGAGAGTTTTACAATGAATTTATAAATAATTCAGTTCAAAAACTAACTGAGGCAGCAGATAAAAACACAAACATATTTGAGACCTCACATATAATGAAATATGATGATTCATATTGGAAATACAAAATAGCTTCGACATTAAAAGACAAGCCAAATAATGATGATACGGCATATTATATAAGTATTTTAAATATTGATACACAAATGCAAATGCTTACAAAGCTTATTATAACACTTATTTTGGTTCTGCTAATTGCTCTGATAATTGTATTCTTGATATGCTTATATTTTGCCAATAAATCCATTAAACCGATTAAAGACGCATGGGATAAACAAAATCAGTTTATAGCGGACGCATCTCATGAACTGAAAACTCCTTTAACTACTATAAACACGAATATAGATGTTCTGCTTGCTCACAGCAGCAACACAATCAATGATGAGAAAAAATGGCTTATATACATAAAAGATGAAGCCGAAAGAATGTCAAAACTGACAAACGACCTGTTATATCTTGCAAAAATGGACTATAGCGCCGAAAACAATTTAATTAAAACTGAGTTATCCCTATCATCAACTGTTCAAAGCGTACTGCTGACAATGGAGGCTGTCATATACGAAAAAAATATTTTGCTGACTGATGATATAGAGGACGGTATTAAGATAAACGGCGACCCTGCACAAATCAAGCAGCTTTTAATGATACTTCTTGACAATGCCGTGAAATATACAGGCGGCGAGAGAAAAATTAACGTCACTCTTAAAGCAAAAGACAAATACGCTGTGCTCTCAGTACGAAACAGCGGAGACGGTATTCCTCCTAATGATGCTGAAAAGATTTTTGACAGGTTCTATCGCTCAGACAAATCGCGTTCGAGAAACAGCGGCGGATACGGACTGGGGCTTGCCATTGCAAAATCGATTGTTACATCGCACGGCGGCACGATAAAGCTGAATACTAAACCCGATGAATATACGGAATTTATTATTAAATATGACCGCAGTCTTTGATTGCGGTCATATTTAATTTTTATTTTATAAAATGCGAAAATACCTCTTGACAAATTATACTATGTATTATATAGTATAAGGTGAAAGGAGGGTATATGATATGGATGCTCAACTAAAGCGCGGACTTCTTGAAGTTTGCGTGTTGACAGCAATAAAGAAAGAAGATTCATATGGATATAAAATAATCAAAGATATTTCATCGTATATATCTATATCTGAATCCACGCTGTATCCCATTTTGAAACGGCTGGAGAGTTCTGGATTTATCACAGTATATACCGTGGAGCATAACAGCCGGTTGAGAAAGTACTATCATATAACTGATACAGGTATAAATAAAATACTTGAATTTCTTGAAGAATGGAACAGTGTTATGAGAGCATATGACTTCATAAAGGAGGAATATAAAAATGAATAAAAAAGATTTTTTAAATAAGCTAAGCTCTGCTCTGTACGAACTGCCATCGGAAGAACTGAGAAGAACAATTGACTATTATTCTGAAATAATAGACGACGCAGTTGAGGACGGTGAGGATGAGCAGACTGTTATCTCGAGACTCGGAAGCATAGATAAAATTACACAAAAGATAATAAATGAATCACCCGGACGCAAGTTCACAAATCAAAATATACATAATAAAATCAGTCCTGCTGCTGTTGTGCTTATAATCATAAGTTCACCAATCTGGCTTCCGATTTTGATTGCTGTATTTGCTGTTGTATTTTCGGTTTATATATCAGTCTGGTCTATAATAGTTTTGCTGTTTGCAATATCAATCGGTCTTGCTGTAACGGGATTAGCATCCTTAATAACATCGCCGTTTTTGGCGTTTGCTGCAAGACATGTTAAGGCATTATTTTTGTTTGGTTCGGCGCTGACATGTATTGGTATGAGTAATCTGATGTTTTACGCAGCATTGCGGTGCTCAAAGCTGATTATTAAATTCACCGTATTCCTGATAATGAAATCAAAAGATATATTTAAAAAGAAGGGATGTGAGATAATTGAATGCAAATAAAATCGTTTTAATTACCTCGGTAATTTTAGTTATATTCGGCTCGATATTAATAGCATTGTCTATAGGAATGATGTCGCTGTCCGACAATGCTCAGGGACAAATTCAGACCCGTACAATAACAGAAACCATAAATAAAATTGACGTGACTGCAAATATAGGAGATATTCGCATAATCCGTGATAATACCGATGTAATAACCGTAACATATTACGAAGATTCAGCAAATCAATATTATATATCAACGGTTAATGAAATTTTACTCATTAATTCGACTATCCCTGACAAAACAGTGAAGTGGTATGACCGATATATTAATCTGAATTTCGGTACAAGAGATAAGTATGATATAATAATAAAAATACCGAGAACCCAATATGCCGATTTCAATATTTGTAGCAAATACGGTGATATAGAAGCTGAGAACATAGCCGGAGGATATATAAATACTGAAACTGACTGCGGTGACATAGAACTAATCAAATGTGAGTTTACAAATATCACAGGCTTGACAAACTATGGTGATATCAAAACAAATAATCTCATCGCAGATAACACTACGCTTAATACAGACTGCGGCGATATTGAATTAACTGAATGTGGATTTTCAAATATCACATGCTCAACAAAATTTGGAGATATAGAAGCAAATCACTTTTCAGGAAACACTGTAACGCTCAAAACAGACTGCGGCGACATTGAAGGTACTATTATCGGCAATGAAGCAGATTACAGTATAAATGCCGAAACAAATTTGGGTGATAAAAATGTACAGAATACTTCAAATGGCTCAAAAATATTAGAAGCAAAAACCGATCTTGGAGACATAGATATAAAATTTATAAATTAAAGAAGTGACCGAGGATATCCCCGGTCACTTTTAATATTCAATTATTTATACAATACGTTTTGAATTAATATACTCACGCCAATCCAAATCGCCGTGTTCAATTCCCATAATCAAAAGTTCTGCCGTTGCAATATTAGTTGCAAGCGGAACATTATGTACATCACAAAGTCTGTATAACGAATCAATATTCGGTTCATACTTCTGCTGTGTCAGCGGATCGCGGAAAAACAATACCGCGTCAATTTCATTATATGCAATTCTTGCACCAATCTGTTGGTCTCCGCCGTCAACTCCCGGCAAGAAACACTTAATCGGCAAACCGGTAGCATCTGCTACAACCGAACCAGTTGTTCCGGTAGCACAAATATTATGCTTTTTAAGTATAGCGCTGTATGAGATACAAAAATCAACCATTAAATCTTTCTTCTTGTCATGAGCAATAAGCGCAATATTCATTTCCATAGCCTCCTCTTTATTCGACAGCCGAAGAACAATATCAATAATCAACATCTAAGATAAATATGATATTGTGTTTGAACCATCATTATTTTAATTTACCAACCCTAACAATCTTCAATAAGGGGCTTGCCCCATCATTCAACGTTTTCAGTGTGAACCCCACTGAAAAAATTAAGTGGAACCCATAGCCTTACAAGGCAGTGGGACATCTTAATTTAGTTATAACTTAAATATTTTGCATTTATGCTACACAAAAGCAAAAAATACCTACTTTCAATTAAATCATAGCACAACTTTCACAAAATGTAAAGTATTTTTTTAATTTTTTTAGAAATATTTTTACTCATATATAAATCATTCTGTAATTTCATAACATTTTATAGTCAGATTAGTTATTAGTCAACTTCATCATCATTTGCTGCTTTATCCTTTTCAGAATTATCGATATGCAAATATTCTTCAAATATATCCTTGCCGATTTGAGCTGCAAATCCACTCTTTGCACCATGCTCTATTACAACCGCAACAACTATTTGAGGGTCATCATACGGAGCAAATCCTGTAAACAACACATTATCTGCACCGTCTGACACCTGAGCAGTACCGGTTTTGCCTCCGACTTTCAGCTTATTTCCGCTGAAAACACCTGAAGCCGTACCATCCGCAGCAACCTGCCGCATACCTTCTTTTACCGCAGAAACGGTAGAATCGCTTATCGGATTTTCAGAAATGACTTCATTCCCGAATTCCTTAACAACTTCTTTGCCGTCATAGTCTATAATTCTGTTTAACAAATGGAGCTTATATCTTTTCCCTTTGTTCAGTAACGTAGATATATATGAGGCGATCTGAGCAGGTGTAAACAAATTGTCCGACTGTCCTATTGCTGCCTGAAGAACATCACCCGGATACCAGTCACCGCCTGCATTTTCCCGTTCTTCAGGTCCTGCTACCACTCCGCTGCTCTCATTCAGCTCAATTCCGGTGCTTTTGCCCAGACCGAATTTTTCGCAGTATTCATCTATCGCCTCAATGCCCATTCTTCTGCCTATGTCATAGAAAAAATAGTTACACGACACACCTATTGCACGAGATACATTTATACTGCCGTGAGTGCCTCCGGTAGATGAGTATACGAGACATGTCGGGCGGTAATCTTTATAATATGTGTATCTGCCCATATCGGTAATATATGTGTCAGGTTCAATCAACCCTGTCTCAAGTCCTGCAACTGCTGTCAAAATCTTAAAAGTCGAACCCGGCGCATATGTGCCGTTTAATGCTCTGTTAAACAGCGGTTTTGTTTTGTCATTCAAAAGTTTATCATAATCCTCATTAAATGTTTCGGGATAATAGTTTGGATAAGATGCAATCGCCAAAACCTGACCTGTATTCGGATCAACAGCAATAGCCGCACCTGCACCGCCACTGCCCACTGCCTCAGTGATGTGCTTCTTTAGCGATTCCTCAGTCACCCTCTGGAGTTCAGCATCAATTGTAAGCTCGGCATAGTTACCCGGTTTCGGATCCTGAACCGCAACCACATCTCCGTACCTTCCGTCTGTTGTCAGCCGAACCTTTCTATATCCGTCTGTTCCTTTCAGATACGGTTCGAGAACAGCCTCAAGTCCGTCCTTGCCTATTATATCATTCATTCCATAGCCTTGATTCTTTAGACTTTCATACTCCTCAGCGTATATTATACCTGTTCTGCCGAGAATATGAGATGCCATTGAACCCTTGGCATATGTTCTGATTGTATCAGAAATTATATCCGCAAAACCGCTCGGAGTATACTTCTCTTTAACTTTTTGAACAACAATTCCGTCAACATCAGTTGCCATAATAAACGGATTATTCTGCGAGAACTTTCTTTTTTCCATTTCATAACGAACCGCAATCACATCGAACTTCTCGCTCTCCGTGAATTCATCGGATACGCTGTACCTATCGGTATAATATCCGACAATACCGCGCAGAGTTTTGTGTTCACTCAATTTATTCTCTGATTCCCACTTCGCTATTTTTTCAGCTTTAAGCCTTTCCTCGTCCTCTTTATCCTGCTTGCTGTTATCTTCATCCTCGTCATCACTGTTCTTTTCATCCTGTTTGCTTTTCTTGCTTTTTCTGCCGCTGCCGCTTTCATCAGAGTTTGAAAGTATATACAAGTCATATTCGGGCGCTTTTTCCTCCTCGTTATACACAATAGGAAATGTCGACAAATACTCGTTTTCATTATCGTGGAGCAGGTTTATCAAGTCAATAATATTTCGGTTTAACTCATCATTGTCAATATCTGTTTTATTAATCTGTATACTGTAACCCGCCCTGTTTTCAACAATAGGCACACCGTATCTGTCATATATTTCGCCTCTCGGCGCTTTAGTTATATATGTGCGTACACTGCGGTTGTCCGCCTGAATCCTATATTGTTCACCGTTGACTATCTGTAAGTCAAACAGCTTTATTCCGCACATAACCGCCAAGACGCCTACCACGATGCCGATTATAAGCATACGTTTTGTTCTATCATTCAATTTCATAAAAATCACATAAATCCAATCAAAAATTAAAACTATTTTATCTCTTGCAAC
>CAOKIL010000057.1 GCA_948468535.1 uncultured Eubacteriales bacterium | reverse complement strand
GTGCTCTTCCGATCTACGAACTCCAAAACTTTAAAGAAGTTTAATAATATTGAAGTTTGTCAATACTCGAATATATACAAGGTCTTGCAAGATACTTTCTGATTCTGTTAACACTTGTATAATTCAAATTCTTCTATAAAAATACAGGCTGTCGAGAAATTCAAATTTCAAAAAATAATTTATCAACAGAAACAGAGAACGGCGCGCGGGTCTGGCTGTGACCCACATTTTGATGTGACATGCTCCAGCTAACGATTGTACTCAAATTGAAGGAGTCAGTATATGCGTTAGTTATCTGAGAATAGCGCGCAACTGGGCTAGGCTTTTAATTGAAAAACGAGTTTTTCGACACACAGAAAGGTGATGTTATTTAATGTTTAAAGTAGGCGACAAAGTTGCATATCCGATGCACGGTGCTGCAATAATCAAAGACGTCGAAAAAGAAACAGAACACGGAGAAGAAAACCAATACTTTGTACTTGAACCTTGCCTTGGGCATCTGAAAATTAAAGTTCCCGTGGCAATGATTGAAAAGCTTGGTATACGATACATTGTGTCAGAAAACGAAGCAAACTCAGTGATTAACGATTTTATCTCGTGCGACTGCGTTGAAGAAGCAAACTGGAACAAGCGTTACCGTGACAACCTTGAAGCCCTTAAAGGCGGTAACCTGTCTGAAATCGCTAAAATCACAAAATCTCTCATGCTGCGCGACAGAAAAAAGAGCCTGTCTAATGCGGAACGCAAAATGCTGACTAACGCAAAGACTGTACTTATATCCGAACTTATTATGTCCAAAAATTCAACATACGACGATATCGAAACCATACTGACTGATAAAATTTCGTAAAACAATTTAGAGGAAGATGTCCATGAATATTGCTGTTATTGTTGCCGGTGGGAACGGCACGAGAATGAATATGAAAGAGAGCAAGCAGTTTATACAACTTGGCGGAGTGCCTGTTCTTGTCCGAACTCTGAGCACATTTGCGAGCATACATGAAATCGACAAAATAATTGTGGTAACCCGCAAATGTGATATGGAACAAGTAAAAAAAATTATCAGCATGTACGATGTGAAAAAAATCGAATGTATCACAGATGGCGGAAAAACCCGTCAAACATCAGTTTTCTGCGGAATAAAAGCCGCAGCGCGCAGTCTTAACGACACAGACAGCATTCTGATACACGACGGTGCAAGACCATTTGTCAGCAAAGAATGTATAAAAGGCGTTCTTGATGCACTCAAAACAAGCAAAGCCGCTGCCGCCGGCGTATATGTAAAAGACACAATAAAACAAATCAGCACCGACGGGTTTATTGAAAAAACAGTTGACAGGGCTAATCTTGTTTCAATTCAAACACCGCAGGGATTTAATGCAAAACTTATATATAACGCGCATAAAGAAGCAGAGGCACGCGGCATAACAGTCACAGACGACTGTGCATTGGTTGAGCTGCTGACTGATACAAAAGTCAAAATTACCAACGGTGATTATAATAACATAAAGATAACCACTCCGGAGGATATTCAGCTTGGAGAAAGTATATTAAAAAAAATCAATTCGGAGGGAAAAATGCAAACATCAAATAATTCAAATATTCCGTCTGCATATGAGTTCAGAACCGGCATAGGTTACGATGTACATATTTTAACCGAAAACAGAAAACTAATATTAGGCGGCGTTACAATACCGCACGATAAAGGTCTGCTCGGTCATAGCGATGCCGATGTTTTGGTTCATGCAATTATGGACGCTCTGCTCGGCGCTGCCGCACTCGGTGATATAGGCAAGCACTTTCCCGATACCGACCCCAAATATAAAGACGCGGACAGTATAAAGCTTCTTAGGCATGTAGGCGGACTTTTATCTAAGCACGGCTGCTCAATCATAAACATTGATTCGATTATAGTTGCACAGGCACCTAAGATTGCGCCGTATATTGAGTCAATTCGGCATAATATAGCAAAAGCTTTGAAAGTTGACATCAGCCGAGTAAACATAAAAGCAACAACCACCGAAAAACTTGGTTTTGAAGGCAGAAAAGAAGGAATTTCTGCTCATTCAACATGCTTAGTTAAAATATAATTTATATTTTACCGTCAAATTCACTCTGTATAATATCAAACATAGACTTTATCCTCCTATATGGTTTATCATACTTGCCAAATACCCCGCGCCAAAACCGTTATCAATATTAACAACGCTTACCCCGCTTGCACATGAGTTAAGCATTGACAACAGAGCCGCAACGCCTCCAAAAGCCGCACCGTAACCGACACTTGTAGGAACAGCTATCACAGGGCAGTCCGCAAGACCGCCGATAACGCTCGCCAATGCCCCCTCCATTCCTGCAACTGCAACTATAACTTTTGCGTTCATAATCTCCTCAGAATGCGAAAGCAGACGGTGTATGCCCGAAACCCCCACATCATAAAGGCGTATAACTTTGTTTCCCAAAACCTCAGCAGTCAATGCCGCTTCTTCTGCGACATGCACATCGCTTGTGCCGCCTGTCGCAATCAAAACACTTGTTTCCGTACTAGGTGACGGCATTTTTCCGACAATTCCGATTTGAGCTGTTTTATGATAGGTAAAAGGCAGGCATTTTTCAGCAAGCTCTGCCGCCTCATCTCTCATTCTTGTAATCAAAATCGTTTTTTGTCCGTTTTTGAGCATATTTTCTGAAATTTGTATAATCTGCTCAGGCGTTTTTCCTGCTCCGTATATGACCTCACCTACGCCCTGACGGACTTCTCGATGATAGTCAATTTTGGCAAACCCCAAATCCTCAAACGGAGCTGTCTTAAATTTTGTTACTGCTTCATCAACAGACATTTCACCATTCGCGACACTCTGCAAAAGCATTTTCAAGCTGTCCTGTTCCATTTTTCTGCCTCCTTTTAACAACGCCTTTGCCTCTCTCATATTTTCAATAATTCCAACGCCGAACAGACAACGTTTTTCACACGCGTCACATTACTTTAACTTATTATAATCCCCATCTGATACGGCTTCGCACCACTCGGTTTTTCCTTCCTCTACCGGCACTTCTATTGCAAGATGCTGGAACCATTCATCTTTCGCCGCTCCGTGCCAGTGCTTTACTCCCTGCGGAATATTCACAACATCTCCCGGCTTTAACTCGCACGCTTCCTTGCCCCATTCCTGATAATAGCCTCGTCCTGCTGTAACCAACAGAATCTGACCGCCGCCGCTTTTTGCATGATGTATGTGCCAATTATTCCGACATCCCGGCTCAAAGGTTACATTGCCGATTACTACCTGCTCTAATGACAGCATATTAAGATAACTTTGTCCCACAAAATATTTTGCAAACGCGTCATTTTCTTTTCCTGTTTTAAATACACTTAACTCTTTCATTTATATTACCTCATATCCAATTAAAACATTGTTACTGTTTTATCAAAACTTCAAATTACAAATATCTTATAATGCTTTCGTATATTTTTCTATTTCGTTTAATGCACGATCTGCAATCATTTCTGCTTTTTGCTTCTTATCCCGAACTCTCTTGCCCAAATCAGAAATAATACCAAAATTTACATTCATTGGCTGAAAATTAGTAATACTACGGTTTGAAACATAATTTGACAGCGCTCCTATCGCAGTATCTGCCGTAAACGGAGTGAAGTCAATACCCAAAACAGTCTTTGCCGCGTATATTCCGGCAAGAAGTCCGCTTGATGCCGACTCTACATATCCCTCAACACCGTTAATCTGTCCTGCAAAATACACCTTCGGATATTTTAACATTCTATATGTATTATCAAGAACTTTCGGTGAATTAATATAAGTATTTCTGTGCATAACTCCGTACCTGACAAACTCTGCATTTTCAAGACCCGGAATCAGTCCAAACACTCTCTTTTGCTCACCAAACTTCAAATGTGTCTGAAACCCTACTATATTGAACATACTGTGTGCAGCATTGTCCTGACGGAGCTGAACCACCGCATATGGTCTCTCGTCACTGTGCGGATTATCAAGACCAACCGGCTTGAGGGGTCCGAAACGCATGGTATCCTCTCCGCGCTTTGCCATTACCTCAATCGGCATACATCCCTCAAAAACCTTGGGATTCTCAACACCGTCATGCACAGGCGCACCCTCAGCGGTTATCAGCGCATTATAGAACCTTAGATATTCTTCTTTTGTCATAGGACAATTGATATAATCCGCTCCGCCCTTACCATATCTCGCCGCCTTAAAAGCCTTTGACATATCTATACTTTCATAACTGACAATCGGCGCAGCAGCGTCAAAAAAGTGCAGATAACTCTCACCGGTAAGACCCTGAATTTCATTCGCAAGAGCATCGGACACAAGCGGTCCTGCGGCTATAATTGTATATTCGTCAGGATTAACTTTTGTTACCTCTTCTTCTGTCACGGTTATGTTCGGGTGTGAGCGCACCTTTTCGGTCACAAGCTTTGAGAACGCCTCTCTGTCAACCGCCAATGCACCGCCTGCCGGCACTTTTGTCGCATCAGCACAATCCATAATAAGTGAACCTAAACATCGCATTTCTTCTTTTAAAAGTCCGACTGCGTTGTGAATCCCGTCAGCGCGCAGAGAGTTACTGCACACAAGCTCTGCAAAGTCAGCGTTTTTATGCGCCGGTGAGAACTTTGACGGTTTCATTTCACAAAGTTCAATGTTCACGCCATACTTTGCAGCCTGCCATGCCGCCTCACATCCTGCAAGACCTGCACCTATTATTTTAATCTTCTTTGTATTGTTATCCACGTTTTGCTCCCATATATTTCTTATTTGCCTTCGCCGCTCTTTTTAGATTTGCGTTCCGGCTTCTTAACATAGTCACAGTCCTCATTGTAGCACACATAGCTAAGCGGACCGTTTCTTCTGAAAGCATGTTTTTTCATCAGGATACTTCCGCACTTCGGGCATTTCTCCTGTGTAGGTTCTTCCCATGATATAAAGTCACACTTTGGCGAGTTCTCGCATGAATAGAACGTAGCGCCCTTTTTAGACTTTAAGACAAGCACCTTCCCCCCGCACTTCGGGCAAGGCACTCCCAGCTCTACGGTTATTGCCTTGGTATTTCTACACTCAGGGAATCCCGGACATGCAAGGAACTTACCAAATCGCCCCTGCTTGTAAACCATCTTTCTTCCGCACTTTTCGCATACAACATCGGATTCCTCATCTTTAATCTCTATATCTCCGATTTTCTCCTCCGCCTCTTTTAGCGTCTTTTCAAACGGTCCGTAAAAATCACGGATTACGTTCTTCCAGTTTGTCGAGCCGTCGGCGACATCCTCGATTTTATCCTCCATATTTGCAGTGAATCCAATATCAACTATATCCTCAAAATTTTCCTTCATTAAATCAGTGACGATATATCCCAGATCTGTCGGATAAAGCGTCTTTTTCTCACGCGCAACATAGCCTCTCGCCGTAATCGTTGCAATCGTCGGAGCATAGGTACTCGGTCTCCCTATACCATCATCCTCCATTGCCTTGACCAAAGACGCCTCAGTATATCTTGGAGGCGGCTGAGTAAAATGCTGCTGCGGATCAACATTATCTGGCTTTAGCTTTTGATTTTCTATGAGTTTCGGCAGCTTCTTTGCCTTTTCTTCATCAGTATCACTGCCCTCAACGTACAGCGTCATAAATCCGGCAAATTTAACAGTGCTTCCGTTCGCTTTCAGCATATACTTATCTGTCTTGATTTCAGCGCTAATCGTATCAAGAATTGCATCTGCCATCTGGCTTGCCATAAATCTCTGCCAAATCAGACGATAAAGTTTATATTGGTCAGACTTAAATGTGTCTTTGTACTTTTCAGGCGTATTAGACGCAAAAGTCGGTCTGATTGCTTCGTGTGCATCTTGAGCAGACTTTTTTGCCCTATACTGCTTCGGTACTGCCGGGACGTATTCACTGCCGAACTTTTCAGCAATAAAACTTCTGGCATCGTTTTGTGCCACGGTTGCGATACGCAGAGAGTCGGTTCTCATATAAGTTATAAAACCCATTTCATAAAGCTGCTGCGCCGCCATCATGGTGCGTCTGGCGGTAAAGTTCAGCTTTCGTGAAGCCTCCTGCTGCATTGTACTTGTCGTAAACGGAGGTGCGCTGCGGCGTTTTGTTTCCTTATTTATAATTTTGGTAACCGTGTAATCTGATTTTTCGAGTTCAGCGGCAACAGATTTTGTGTCTGCTTCATTGTCAAGAGGCATTTTCTTACCTTCTGCTGTGCCATAGAACTTAGCGATAAACGGAAGTTTGCCGTTCTCGTTTGTCAGCTTTACATCAATCGTCCAATATTCCTGAGGGATAAACGCGTCAATCTCGCGTTCGCGATCTACAATCATGCGCGTAACCACTGACTGAACACGACCTGCGCTCAGACCTTTTTTAACCTTCTTCCAGAGAAGCGGACTAATTTGGTAACCAACAATTCTGTCAAGCACACGACGCGTCTGCTGCGCGTCAACTAAGTCCATATCTATCTCACGAGCGTCTTTTATTGCCTCTTTTACAGCGTCCTTGGTAACCTCGTTGAATGTTATTCTGCATTCACTGTTTGGGTCGATTCCGAGAATATTGGCAAGATGCCACGAGATAGCCTCGCCCTCGCGGTCAGGGTCAGTTGCGAGATAAACTTTTGATGCGGACTTTGCTTTCTTTTTTAGTTTGGCAATCAAGTCGCCCTTTCCTCTGATAGTAATATATCTGGGTTCAAAATCGTTTTCAACGTCAACACCTAGCTGGCTTTTAGGCAAGTCGCGTAAATGTCCCATTGTTGCCTCAATATTATACGAACTGCCCAGATACTTTTTAACGCTGTCAACCTTTGTAGGAGACTCCACAATAACCAGCTTCTTTTTTGCACTTGACTTTGAAGCGGCTTTTTTTGTTGCCTTATTTATAGTCTTTTTCTCGGCCATAATAATCCTCCGTTATATCGCAAGTATATATAAGTTTCCCGAATTCTGCCTCACTGCGCCTTTCATTTGAAGCATTATCATTATACTGTTAACTGCAGGTGAAGAGATTTCTGTCTCATTGATAATTTCATCTATATGTGTCAAGTCACCATGCTTATACAAACACTCTAAAACCAGCCTCTCCTGTTCATTAAATTTATCGAAACTCGGTTTTGCATTATTTTTATTATAATTAATTTTACCGTCAATCTTATCTTGTTGTTTTATCTTTTTGTTCGGCTTTTGCTTGGCAGCGCTATATTTTACATCTACGCCAAACTTCTTAAATTCATCCGATACATTCTCAAAATCCATGACGGATTTCGGGAGTAGGCTCTTTCCGTTTTCAAACAAATGCGGATAGACATCCTCGTATTCCTGAATCACATCTTTTGCAGAAAGAGTTAAAATAGCTCTGTCACGCAAAAGTGCATTTGGCACGTGTGACATATAGCTTTCCGGACTTCCCGGAACAGCGAACAAATCGCGGTTGAACTCTTCCGCCAATCCTGCGGTTATTGAAGTCCCGCTTCTTACTCCGCCTTCAACTACAATCGTGCCGTATGATAAGCCTGCAATAATCCTGTTGCGCTCACGATAATATTCACCTGTGCCAACTGCCAGCGGCGGACGTTCAGAAACAATCATTCCGCTGTCTAAAATTGCTTCATAAATATAATCATTCTTTTTCGGATAAATTCTTTCAACACCGCCGGCAAGCACTGCCACGCTCTTTTGCTTTGCGGCAAGTGCGCCAATATGTGCGGCGGCATCTAATCCCTCCGCCATACCGCTAACTATTATTACGCCGTTCGCTGCGAGTTCATAACTCAATTTATGCGTAAACTTAATTCCCTGTTTGCTGCAATGCCTTGAACCGACAATTGTTATAGTCAAAAAATCATTTAAGTCCAGCTCTTCGCCTTTTGTATAGAGAATGTTTGGCGGCTCGTTTATGTTTCTTAAAAGCTCCGGGTATTGTTTGTCATCAATCGAGAGTATTCGTATACCTCCCGTTGTGCAATAATCCAGGATTTCCTCTGCCTCGCTCAAGTCTCTGCGTTGCAGCTTTCCATATACAGCAATGCCGAGTGCACGCCTCAATAGAGATTCATCAGCCTTACCATCAAAAATATCCTTTGGCTTAATTCCTGTTTTCATACATTTGCTGATTAATAACGGAGAATGCCCGCATACACAATTTATCCAAAGACTGTATATTAAATCATTTTTATCCATAAACATTCACCTCCATTTATCAGACTATAACAAATACATCAATATTCCTGCCGCGACAGCAGCATTAAGCGACTCGACTCTTCCCTGCATCGGTATATGTACACAGACATCAGCAAGACCTAAAACTGCGTCTGATACGCCGAACGCCTCACTGCCTATAACAATGGCACGCTTATCATTCTTATCAAGAGACTCAGCGTATTCATGAATACCTATACTCTCTCCGAGTGATGAAACGGCAATTTTAAAACCGCTTGATTTGAGAAGCTTAACCATTTCCACATCGCAGTCCCGAACAAACGGTACTCTGAATACAGACCCCATAGTTGAACGTACTACCTTGGGATTATATATATCGGCACAGCCTTTCATCATATATACTCTTTCAATCCCTGCCGCCTCTGCCGTCCGTATAATCGTGCCTAAGTTTCCGGGTTCTGACACTCCGTCAAGAATTAAAACACGGCTTATATCCGACAAATCATTGTCGGCTTTTGAATTATCCTTGATTTTCACAACAGCCGCTATCCCCTGAGGGGTAACGGTGTTTGATGCCTGATTAAACAAATTATCCTTGATAGTATAGACGGAAACTCCGATTTCGTCAATAGATTTTACCAAATTTTTATTTTCTTTGGCAAACGAGCAGCTTACAGCAACGAACTCAATACCTTCTTTGGCATACTTAGCAGCCTCCTGAACCATTCGCTTTCCCTCCGCTGTAAACAGTCCCAGCTTGTCACGGTTCTTTTTAGCAGCAAGTGATTTGAGCAGCTTTAATTTCTTGTTATTTGCGCTTTCTATTATCTCTGTCAGCATAAAGTTCCTCCGCCGGTTTTAATTGCTTCTGTCTTGGTTAATATTTTAAACTATATAATAGCAAAAGTTATACCCTGTATCGGAGTATAACTTTAAATGCAAGATTATTTAACTTTTTCAACAAGCTGCTTGAAAGCTTCAGGGTCTGAAACTGCGATTTCAGCAAGCATCTTTCTATTGATATTTATGTTGTTCTTTTTTAGACCATTCATAAATACGCTGTAGCTCATGCCGTTCATTCTTGCGGCAGCATTAATACGAGCAATCCATAACTGTCTAAATTCTCTCTTCTTTGCCTTTCTGTCTCTGTAAGCATATGAAAGAGACTTCATAACAGCCTGATTAGCTGTTCTGAACAGCTTACTCTTTGCTCCTCTGTATCCCTTTGCAAGCTTTAAAATCTTTTTACGTCTTGCGCGAGTCTTAACTGCACCTTTTATTCTTGCCATAGTAATTTTCCTTTCATAATTTCAAATAGTATAAGATAAATCAAGTGTCCTTAAAAGACATGTACCGCATTAGCCAAAACATGCGGTGCTTAGCTTATTTGTAAGGAATCATACCCTTGATTGTAGCGGCATTTGCCTTTGAAAGATAACCCATCTTTCTGAGCTTTCTCTTTCTCTTTGTTGTCTTTTTGTTAAGAATGTGGCTTCTGTAAGCCTTACCTCTTTTTACTTTGCCGTTCTTTGTAATACCGAAACGCTTTGCTGCGCCTCTGTGTGTCTTGATTTTAGGCATTATTATTTCTCCTTCCGTATTTGTGTAAGTAATCACGGTATAAGACCGCAATCTGTAGTTGCCGTAAATAATACTAATCGCCAAAATATTTTAGGCAATTAATTATTTCATAAATTAAAATATAATGACATATTATGCAAAATTTGTGTTAATTCTTCTTTGGTGTGATAAACATAGCCATGTTTCTGCCTTCCATCTTTATGCCCTTGTCAACGTCGCCGTATTCTGCGGCAGCATCCTTAAACTTAATAAGCATATCCCTTCCCAAAGATGAATGAGTGATTTCACGACCTCTGAATCTAACCGACACCTTGACCTTATCGCCGTTTTTCAGAAACTTGATTCCGTTTTTCAGCTTTGTGTTAAAGTCATGTTCATCGATATTGGGACTGAGACGGACTTCTTTAACAGCAACAACTTTTTGGTTCTTGCGGTTTTCCTTCTCCCTCTTCGCCATTTCAAACTTGTGCTTTCCATAGTCCATAATCTTGCACACCGGCGGCTTTGCCTGCGGTGCAATCTTAACTAAATCCAAGTTCTTTTCATCGGCAAGCTGCTGAGCCTTTGCATTTGATACAATACCAAGCTGTTCTCCGTCAGCGCCGATAAGACGTACTTCCTTATCCCTAATCTCGTCGTTAATCTGCATATCTTTCTTAGCTATACAAAACACCCCCAAAAATTTTTTTGAAAATTTGCATAAAAAATGCGGGCACAAAAGTACACCGCTCACTTCCAATTATACCAATATAGTTCTCAACCGAACTTAACCGATTAAGAAAGTAAATTGAAATCCTTTTGCTATTCGCTGAGGAGAGAAGGTTTACTTCTGCTTTATTACTTTACTCTGGTATATTATCATACACAACTTACATTGTCAAGTACTTTTTGAAAATTTTTCAAATATTATATACTAAACACCAAGTAAAATCATTTTGGCAACTGCAATTACCTCGCGCAGATAACCCGGAGCAATATTGTACCATGTTGTTTTTCCGTGTGCATGAGTTGTTTTAAAACCGACAGAATTAGCTGTCAAAACTGCCCTGAAAACATGATAATCATTAGTCAAAACCGCAGCCTCATATGAATCTATCCCTAATAAATTATCCAATATTTCTTTTGAGAATTTCATATTTTCATATGTACTTGCGGCTTTTTCTTCTTTTACTATTCTCGTAGGCTCGATTCCTTTTTCAATCAAATACTTTTCCATTACATATGCCTCAGTAACATTTTCCTGAAAACCCTGTCCGCCGCTTACTACGATAAGCGCATCTTTGTTTCTGTCTGCATATCTCACCGCAGCGTCCAAACGATTGACAAGAGGCGTGCTCGGATACTCTCCGTGGATTCCGCAGCCTAACACAATCAGCGCGTCCTCATCATAGCTGACATTATCAATATTTCCGTATACGGCAAGAAATACAGACACAGCAACAAAAACGCATAATCCAAAAACAATTATGTACTTGACAGCTTTCAAAACTCCCCGTCTTGTAACTAAATTTATTTTATTAAAAAACACTCCGTAAAACGCAAACAATGCGCCGACTAATCCCGTCAGCACAATTCCTAAATCAAAATTTGTGTATATAATCAAAAACACCGTCCACA
>CAOKIL010000056.1 GCA_948468535.1 uncultured Eubacteriales bacterium | reverse complement strand
TTCGGCTGAAGCATTTTTTAGTTTATGAGGTTATTTAAAAGGGGGAATATTTATGCTTAACCTCAAAACAAAAAATAGGAAGCAGTAATCTCGACCAAAAGACTATACTGCTTCCTCAACATGCAGCTGCTTGAATAAACAAGAGTGCAAAATCTATTATACCACTTGTGCAAAGGTTTTTCAAGCAGTTGTTATCAAATATTTTAAAACTGAAAGGAAAACCTTATGACAACAAGAAAGTTAAGAAAAAACAACTTAAAAATAGTAAAAAATACATTCACCAAAGAGGCGGAATATGATTCAGACACCGACTGCTATAATATCTCGATAAAAATTAATCAAAACGTATATATGTTAAAAATTCAGTTCCCGGATGATAGAACAATAGTAGTTTGGGAAGCAATGGAAGTAAGCAATAACAATAAAGAATACAGTAAATTCACAAAGGTTTCAGACGGAAGAATTTTAGGTGCACTGCTTAACATTATGCTTTGGCAGAAGGTACAAGCCTGTCCGGGATTGGCATAACCAAAAAGGGGCGGATATCATCCGCCCCTTCAACTTTTACAATATTTCAAAAATACATTATCGGCAGGTATATGCAGTCCATTCGTCAGACCGCTTTATCTCGTCAACTTTTAGTCCTGCTTCTTCAAGAGCCAGCTTTACTTCCTCTGCTCTTTCGTTGATTATGCCTGAGCATATAAATACTGCGTTATCGTTCATAAAACCACGGACATATGGACTTAGCGCAATAATCACATCGGCAACTATATTGGCAACAACCACGTCGTATTTACCGAACCGCGCTCTGACATCTGCGTTTGAAATAATGTCGCCGGCAGACACATGATAGTTAGCCCTGTCCAATCCATTAAGCTCAAGATTGGAATACGCCACATCAACTGCGTTCGGGTCAATATCCACAGCGGTACAGTCAGACGCACCGAGCAGCAGCGCAATTACCGAAAGTATACCGCTGCCGCAGCCCAAGTCTAAAAGTGTATCACCGGCATTTAAATTCTTCTCTATTTCTTCAATACAAAACCTTGTGCTGTCGTGCGAACCCGTGCCGAATGTCATACCCGGATTGACCTTAAACACTATCCTGTCAGTTTCGCCTTCAAGCGGCTGCCACTCAGGCTGAATAAGCACCTTTTTACCAATCTCAAGCGGTTTGAAATACTGCTTCCAGTTTTCTGACCAGTCCTCATCTTTTACGTTTGCCGTCAAAATATTAAGTGTGCCGAAAACGCCTTCTGTATCAGATTTTTTCATTTCAGAAATGCTGATTTTGATTTCTTCAAGTTTAGACTTGCCGTCCTCATCATCGCTGACATAGACTGTCAGTTTTGTATCAGCCTCTTTCAGCTTTTCGAGTTCCTCATCTACATAATCCCAATACTTTCGGTTATTTTCAAGGAATTCCTTAAAATCGTCTTTATCCAGAATTTCAACTCCGTCAATGCCAAAGTCGCTCAAACGGCTGCAAATCGGGTCGATTCCCTCATTTGTGGTTATTATGCTTATCTTTATCCAATCCATGGTTTTCCCCTATAACCCCTCATTAATAATGTATTAATCAAATAAGTCCTTAATTTTCTCGGTAAACGACTTGCGTCTTTTATACTTAGACGGGTCAATGCTGTCGTCAAACTGACGCAGAATTTCTTTCTGGCTCTCGTTTATTCCCTTTGGAATCTCAACCTGAATTTTAACATACTGATCTCCGCGTCCGTTTCCGTTCAGCTTTACCGAACCCTTATTCTTTAGGCGGAACACTGTTCCGGGCTGCGTGCCTTCCGGGATATTATATGTCACGTTGCCGTCAATTGTCGGAACCTTTACCTCACCGCCGAGAGTTGCCTGTACAAACGAAATCGGATAATCACAGTTTATATCCGCGCCGTTTCGCGCAAAAATCTTGTGCGGCTTAACCCTTACGTTAAGCAATATATCTCCTGCAGGTCCGCCGTTCTTTCCTATATCGCCTTCGCCTCTAACGTTTAGGTTCATACCGTTATCAATTCCGCCCGGAATATTGACATTGATTTTCTTGCTGCGTCTTACGCTGCCTTCTCCGCGGCAAACCTTACACGGTTCAGTTATAACCGTTCCCTTGCCGCCGCACGCCTCACAGGTACGCACTGTCTGCATACTGCCGAACGGCGTTCTCTGCACTGCTCTGACCTGACCGCTTCCGCCGCATGCCGTACATCTCGTCGGCTGAGTTCCCTCTGCCGCACCTGTTCCGTGGCATGTGTCACACGCTTCCATATGGCTGACAGTGATTTCCTTTTTTGTGCCAAAGCATGCTTCTTCAAAAGTCAGGTCGATATTCATCCTAATATCTCTGCCTCTCTGCGGTGTGTTCGGATTTCTTCTCGCACCGCCGCCACCGCCGAAAAAGCTGCCGAACAAATCACCGAGATCAAAGTCATCAAATCCGCCGAATCCGCCAAACCCGCCGGCGCCGTATCCTGCGGCAGAATTCGGGTCTACTCCTGCGTGTCCGAACTGGTCGTACCTCGACTTCTTATCAGCATCACTAAGTACCTCATAGGCTTCGCTCGCCTCTTTGAACTTTGCTTCCGCGCCGGCCTTATCATCCGGATTAAGATCCGGATGATACTTTTTGGCAAGCTTTCGGTATGCCTTCTTTATCTCATCTGCTGAAGCGTTTTTACTTACTCCCAGCACCTCATAATAATCTCTCTTGTCTGCCATATATGCCCAAACCTGAACGGTTTGCCTCCTCTTATCATTAATTTACCTCTCCCTTTGGGAGACTTAATTATTCTGCTTCGGTGTAATCAGCGTCCACTACGTTATCGTCATTGCCAGCACCTGCTGTTCCTGCCTCACCCTGAGCCGCCTGTTGTGCCTGAGCCTGCTGAGCTGCTTCTTTATAAAGCTTCTCGCTTACTGCATAGAACTTCTTTGACACTTCCTCTGTCTGTGTCTTTGTAGCCTCAACATCAAGCGGCTGTGATTTTAAGAGTTCTTTGAGCTTATCAACTTCGTCTTGTATACCCTTCTTCTCATCCTCGGTGATTTTATCGCCAAGTTCACCGAGAGTTTTTTCGGTTTGGTATACCATGCTGTCAGCATGATTGCGAACGTCAACTTCTTCTTTAGCTTTCTTGTCTTCAGCAGCATACTGCTCTGCCTCCTTAACAGCTTTTTCAATATCTGCATCTGACAGGTTTGTGCTTGCTGTGATTGTAATAGCCTGCTCCTTGCCTGTTCCCAAATCCTTAGCCTTTACGTTTACAATGCCGTTTGCATCAATATCAAAGCTAACCTCAATCTGCGGAACACCGCGCGGTGCCGGAGGTATATCAGTGAGGCTGAATCTGCCCAATGTCTTATTATACGCCGCCATTTCACGCTCGCCCTGCAATACATGAACCTCAACACTGGTCTGACCGTCTGCTGCCGTGCTGAACACCTGACTCTTGTTTGTCGGTATAGTGGTATTTCTCTCGATGAGCTTTGTGAACACACCACCCATTGTCTCGATACCGAGGGATAGAGGTGTTACGTCAAGAAGAACAAGATCCTCAACGTCACCTGTCAGCACACCTGCCTGTACGGCGGCGCCGATAGCCACACATTCGTCAGGGTTAATGCCCTTGTGCGGTTCCTGACCTGTGAGCTTTTTAACTGCTTCCTGTACCGCCGGAATTCTTGATGAACCGCCGACTAACAGCACCTTATCGATTTGGCTGGGCTGCAATCCTGCTTCACTCAGAGCATCGCGTGACGGACCCATTGTCTTTTCAACCAAATCAGCCGTTAGCTCGTCGAACTTAGCTCTTGTAAGAGTAATGTCAAGGTGCTTCGGACCTGTCGCATCAGCCGTGATAAACGGAAGGTTTATGTTTGTTGATGTAACACCAGAAAGCTCAATCTTTGCTTTTTCTGCTGCTTCTTTAAGTCTCTGAAGAGCCATTTTATCCTGACGCAGGTCAATACCCTGCTCCTTCTTGAATTCGTCTGCAAGGTAGTTCATAACCTTATCATCAAAATCGTCGCCGCCGAGACGGTTGTTACCGCTTGTAGCAAGAACTTCAAACACGCCATCGCCGATTTCAAGAATAGACACGTCAAATGTACCGCCGCCAAGATCATAAACCATAATCTTTTGATCAACATCTTTTGCAAGACCGTATGCAAGAGATGCGGCTGTCGGCTCGTTGATGATTCTCTTTACATCAAGACCCGCAATTTTACCAGCGTCCTTAGTCGCCTGTCTCTGCGAGTCACTGAAGTAAGCCGGAACGGTGATTACCGCCTGTGTTACTGTCTCACCGAGATATGCTTCTGCATCGCTCTTGAGCTTTTGCAGAATCATAGCTGAAATTTCCTGTGGTGTATACTTCTTGCCGTCTATATCAACTTTTCTGTCTGTACCCATATCACGCTTGATTGAAATAATGGTCTTGTCAGGGTTTGTTATTGCCTGTCTTTTGGCAACCTGACCCACAAGACGCTCACCGTCTTTTGTGAATGCTACTACTGACGGTGTTGTTCTCGCACCTTCCGGATTGGGAATAACTACCGGCTCGCCGCCTTCCATAACGGCAACGCATGAATTTGTTGTACCTAAATCAATACCTATTATTTTACTCATTATAAGTTCCTCCTTAATCACAAATGTTTTGCTTTTCTATATATTATTCTTTAATAATTTACTATTTATAGCCTAGCCCAGTTGCGCGCGCCAGACCCGCGCGCCATCCGCTATTCCCTTCCAGGGAACTCGGTTGAGACTAACCATGTAATATGTGGTTTGTCCTAATCACTATTCACTAATCTCTATGTTGAAACCTTAACCATTGAATGGCGTACAACTCTTTCGATATCGCCGTTTTGATAAATGTAGCCTTTTGCAAACTCATCGGTCACGGTACCCGATGGCTTATCGCTTTCCTCCATCATTACTGCATTGTGCTTTTCAGGATTAAATTCCTCGCCGACTGCGGCTATCTCACTGACGCCTATGTCATTAAGCGAATCTATAAACTGCTTTCTTACCATTATTATACCGTCAAGCAATCCGTCTTTATCATCGTTTGCCTCGGCAGAACCGATGGCGCGGTCGAGATTGTCCAGAACCGGAAGCAATTTTTCAACTGCTTCGCATATTCCCAACGAAAAGTTCTCTGTCTTTTCTTTTGCCGTTCTCTTTCTGAAATTATCAAACTCAGCCGCCTTTCTCAGCAGCTTATCCTTGACCTCTTCAAGTTTTTCGGCAAGATTTTCGACTTGTTTATTATCTTGTTCTTCCTGTTCCTCTGTGGCTTCTACCGAAACGTCCTCTGTCTCTTCCTGATTCACGGCAGCATCTGTTTCTTCTGCCGGATTATTCTCCTGATTTTCTATGTTCTCATTTGCTTCTGTGTTAGATTTCATTTTTACCGTCTCCTCTTTTATCCTTAAAGTTCTCATCCGAAATTTCTGCCGCATCCGGATTAAACCTGCTGCTCAGCATACTGCCAAGCTGCTCCGAAAAGAATTTTAATCCCGAAGCTACCCTTGCATAATCCATACGCTGCGGACCGATAACTCCGACAATTCCCATCAAGTCGTCTCCTACTTTATAACGCGACACAACCAAACTGTTCTCTTTAAGCTGCGGCAGCGGAATTTCATTACCTATATAAATACCGATATCGTTTTTATTATTGTCCTTATGAACAACATCAACAACTTCACTAAGTACCTCATCATCATCAAACAGTTCAAGAATATTTTTTATCTTATCTACATCGTTATATTCAGGAAATCTTAAAATATTCGCGGCGCCTTCAACAAACACCTGCTTACTTTCGATTTCCTTCTGCGCCTCATGGATAAGTTCAAGTATTGATGAAAGAATTTCCGTATTCTCGCCTACCGCCTGCGTAATACCCATGACGTTATCAAGATTCATGTAGCCGCTCATATCAAGTCCGGCTAAGTTGTCGTTTATAACATCGTTCAGCTTTGAAACTTCTTCTTCCGTCACTATACGCCTGAGCCGCAGCAGCTTGTTTTTTATAAGCCCTGACGAATCAGTAACAATAACCATAATCGTGCGTCCGTCTATATTGGCAAGCTTAACACTCTTAACTGCGCCTGATTCGTTAATCGGAAGCATTGCAAACGTCGGCAAGTTTGTGATAGCCGAAAAAGCTGACGACACTTCTTTAATCACATTATCAAGTTCGCGTACCCTATTAAACATAGCGGCTCTGAGTCTGTCAATTTCCAAAGCCGTCATTTGATATTTATGCATCAAGTTGTCAACATAAAACCTAAATCCTGCATTTGACGGAATGCGTCCTGCCGATGTATGCGGCTGGATTAACATTCCCATCTCCTCAAGGTCACACATTTCATTACGAATTGTGGCGGCGCTGAGTTTCAGGTCGGTCTTTTTTGCAATACTCCTTGAGCCTACCGGTTCAGCATTCTTGATATAATCTTCAATAATCGCCTGAAGTATCAGTTTTTTTCTGTCATCAAGTGATGCCATTTCAACCACCCTTCTTTGACCTTTCGATTCTGTTAGCACTCTCTTGACGCGAGTGCTAATTCGATAATATTATAACACAAAAAAAGCATTTGTCAATACGTTTTTAGGAAAAATTTGTGAATTTTATATGTATATTATTTAAACTATATTTCGGCTTTAATCCGTTCTTTAATATCTATGCATATTAATTTATTTCCGACTTTTTCCCATTGGTCTGTCAATGTTTCAAACAAGAGCTTTTCAACAACATCCTCCAGCGGCATAGTATATTTATTATTAACAAGCAGTATATATATCAGTTCATAATGTCCTTGCTTTTCTAATTCTTCAATTACGTCCAATATTCGGGCAATTCTGCATCATATCCCTCGCGGCATATCATTCGCTGTATTTCATTATGACTTGACAGCCATTTTATCATTTCCGTTGATCTGTTTGTAATTGCACTTGATTTTTCTTGCATTGCATATTCCTCTTTTATAAAATATTCTTATGCAACTGCTTGAAAAATTTTCGCACTAGTGGTATAATAGATTTCGCACTCTTGTTTATTCAAGCAGTTGCACGATTTGGGAAGCAGTAGATATCTTTTGCGGCGATTATTGCTTCCTGTTTTTTATTTTGAGGTTTGGCATAAATCTTCCCCCCTCCTTAAAAAACCTCATAAATAAAAAAAGTGCATAACTTCACATTGAAGCTATGCACAAAAAATACACAGATATGATTGTCGCCAAACAAACTTCTTTAACTACTTAGTTATAAGCATGTGAAAAAGAACCATGTATTTTTATCTAAATTATAAAAAATACATGCTAATAACAAACAGTTAAATATAAAGTTTATTTGGCAAATATAATATACCATACTTTTTTGCATTTGTAAAGGAAAATGGTTCTGAATCTACAAAGAAAAACGCTTTTGCTCGCTCGGATCGCTCTATTCGATTTTTGGCTAACTCCAAAAACAAGGGCAGCTTTATAGCCTTAATATCCTTGCTCTACCGTGAATCTTTCATCAAGGCTTTGGCGACATTACCGCCTGCGGTAGGCAAGGCGGACGTGGTCACACATCTTTGATGTGTGGCGGCAGATAGTATCTATTGTTTTTCAAAGTATGCAATGCCGTTCATATGAATACGCAAATCAGGGGACGGCGAATTGATTAAAGGCAAAGCCTTGATGAATTACCTACAAACTAAAAAATGCGCCAAGTGAAGCTGACACATAAAAACCGCAGTCATATTAAACAAATCCCGCTCTACAGCGGGGTTCTTTTTTGTCAATAAATTTCCTTAAAATCGATTGACAAATTTTTAACAAATGTGTATAATATGATTAAGAGATTGATAAAAATTTAACAATTAAATCAGGCATATTAATATTCAATCTCAATGTGTCTGATAATTTTACAAAAACAGTAATATAATATATTTATATACTATAATGGATTCAGGAGGATATTTTTTATGGTAAGTACAGTTGAAGAACTTGAACTTGAGCTCAAAAAAGTCAGAAAAGCCCAGCAAGAGTTCGCAAAGTTTACACAGGAACAGGTTGATGCAATATTTAAAGCTGCGGCAATCGCTGCAAACAAGCAGAGAATCCCGCTCGCAAAGCAGGCAGTTGAAGAAACGGGAATGGGTATAGTTGAAGATAAGGTTATCAAGAACAACTATGCCTCTGAATATATCTATAATAAATATAAAAGTACAAAGACCTGCGGCGTACTTGAAGAGGATACCGCGTACGGTACAAAGAAAATTGCGGAGCCAATCGGAGTTGTTGCAGCAGTAATTCCTACAACCAATCCAACATCAACCGCTATCTTTAAGACGCTTATTTCGCTTAAAACCAGAAACGGTATTATAATCAGTCCGCATCCAAGAGCAAAGCAGTGCACAATTGACGCTGCAAAGATAGTATATGATGCCGCTGTTAAGGCAGGCGCTCCGGAGGGTATTATATCATGGATTGACGTTCCGTCGCTTGAGCTTACAAACCTTCTTATGAAGGAAGCCGACATAATCCTTGCAACAGGCGGTCCCGGTATGGTTAAGGCGGCATATTCGTCAGGCAAGCCGGCGCTCGGCGTTGGCGCCGGCAACACACCTGCTATCATTGACGACACTGCAGATATACTCCTTGCAGTAAGCTCGGTTATACATTCAAAGACTTTTGACAACGGCATGATTTGTGCTTCAGAACAATCTGTCATTGTTCTTGACAAGGTATATAATAAGGTTAAAAAAGAATTTGCCGACAGAGGCTGTTATATATTAAAAGGCGATGAAGTTGAAAAGGTCAGAAAGACCATTTTAATCAACGGCGCGCTTAACTCTAAAATCGTTGGTCAGTCAGCGCACACAATCGCAAGTCTTGCAGGCGTTGACGTGCCCGAAAACACCAAAATCCTTATCGGCGAAGTTGACAGCGTTGATATAAGCGAAGAATTTGCACACGAGAAGCTCTCGCCTGTACTTGCTATGTACAAGGCAAAGAATTTTGACGATGCAATCGCAAAGGCAGAACAGCTTGTCGCAGACGGCGGTTACGGTCACACATCAAGCGTTTACCTAAACGCCGTGACCGAGAAGGAAAAACTCGATAAGTTCGGCGCTGCTATGAAAACATGCCGTATATTGGTCAACACACCATCATCACACGGCGGTATCGGCGACCTCTACAACTTCGACCTTGCTCCGTCTCTGACGCTCGGCTGCGGTTCATGGGGCGGCAACTCGGTATCCGAGAACGTGGGTGTTAACCACCTGATTAATATAAAGACTGTTGCTGAGAGGAGAGAAAACATGCTGTGGTTCAGAGCGCCCGAAAAGGTATACTTTAAGAAAGGTTGTCTGCCGGTTGCACTTGATGAACTCGGCACTATTATGGGCAAAAAGAAGGCCTTTATCGTAACAGATACCTTCCTGTATCAAAATGGCTATACAGACCCGATTACAAATAAACTTGATGAAATGGGTATCAAATATACTGTATTCTCAAACGTTGCACCCGACCCGACGCTTGAATGTGCAATGGAAGGTGCAAAGGCAATGGCAGCATTTGAGCCGGACTGCATCATTGCTGTCGGCGGCGGCAGTGCAATGGATGCAGGTAAAATCATGTGGGTGCTCTATGAGCATCCGGATGCTGACTTCATGGATATGGCAATGAGATTTATCGATATCCGCAAAAGAGTTTACACCTTCCCGAAGATGGGTGAAAAGGCATACTTTGTTGCAGTTCCGACATCAGCCGGCACCGGTTCTGAGGTTACACCGTTCGCCGTAATCACAGACGGCGAGTCAGGCGTTAAGTATCCGCTTGCTGATTATGAGCTGATGCCGAACATGGCAATAGTTGACGCAGACCTGATGATGAACGCGCCGAAAGGTCTTACAAGCGCATCGGGTATTGACGCAGTATCACACGCACTTGAAGCATACGCTTCTGTCATGGCGACAGACTATACTGACGGTATCGCTCTTCGCAGTCTTAAAATGATATTTGAATATTTACCGAGAGCCTACGACAACGGAGCAAACGACCCTGTTGCACGTGAGAAGATGGGCAATGCCGCAACAATGGCAGGTATGGCGTTTGCCAACGCGTTCCTCGGCGTATGTCACTCTATGGCGCACAAGCTCGGCGCTTTCCATCACCTTCCGCACGGTGTTGCAAACGCGCTTATGCTTGAAGAAGTTTTGAGATTTAACGCAAGCGAAGTTCCGACAAAGATGGGTACCTTCTCACAATATGATCATCCGCATACCCTGGCAAGATACGCAGAGGTTGCTGATTATCTTGGTCTCAGCGGAAAAACGGACGAAGAAAAACTCGAAAAACTAATTGATGCCATTAACGAACTCAAAGAAAAAGTCGGAATCAAAAAGACAATTAAGGATTACGACATAGACGAAAAGCACTTCTTAGATACACTTGATGATATGGTTGAGCAGGCATTTGACGACCAGTGTACAGGCGCAAATCCGAGATACCCGCTTATGAAAGAAATCAAAGAAATGTACCTCAAAGCATATTATGGCAACGTAGAGATTAGCGATTAGCAAATAGCAGCCATCTCCCGCGGCATAGATGCCGGATATGGCAGGATTAAATAAATCATAAAGGAGCAAAAACAATGAAATACGAAAAAATCCTCGCTGAGAGATCGAACAAAAAAATATACCAAGACGGCGACAAGGCGCTAAAGGTGTTTGATTCAGGATTTTCAAAGGCGGATATACTGAATGAAGCGCTGAATCAGGCAAGAGTTGAGGAAACAGGACTGAATATCCCGGCTCTTAAAGAGGTTACGACTGTTGAAGGTCAATGGGTTATCTCAACAGAATTTATTGATGGCAAGACCCTTGCACAGCTTATGCAGGAAAACCCCGATAAGCAGGACGAATACCTCAATTTGTTTGTTGACCTTCAAATCACAATGAACAAAGAGACCGTACCGCTGCTCAATAAGCTCAAAGATAAGATGAACAGAAAGATAAGCGAGTCAAGTTATGATGCGACAACAAGATACGAGCTTCACACACGTCTTGAGAGTATGCCTAAGCATACAAAGCTCTGTCACGGCGACTTTAACCCGAGTAATATAATCATATCAAACGACGGCACACCGTATATCCTTGACTGGTCGCACGCAACTCAGGGTAACGCCAGTGCCGATGCAGCGAGAACATACCTCCTCTTCTGCCTCGACGGCAAAGAGGAACTGGCAAACAAGTATCTTGACTTGTTCTGTGAAAAGAGCGACACCGCAAAACAATACGTTCAAAAGTGGATGCCTATCGTTGCGGCATCACAGTCTGTAAAGGGCAAGTCTGATGAAAAAGACTTCCTTGACAGATGGGTTAACGTTGTTGAGTACGAATAATAAT
>CAOKIL010000055.1 GCA_948468535.1 uncultured Eubacteriales bacterium | reverse complement strand
GATTACGCCGGAATATAAAGGAAAAATCAAAGTTCATATCCGTGACAAGGACGGCAAGGGTAATTGTATTGGCGTTGTACGAAACGGCAGAACAAGGATTCTTGAAGCAGAGCGTGACGGAAGCTATCTGGTGTTTGAGCTTGACGAACCGTCAGAATTCACCGTACTGCATAAGCGCGGCAGCGGCTGGAAAATTGCCGGTATAATTATGCTTGCGCTGGGTATTTTGATTATAATTTGTATTTTGGTTAAAAAGAAGCTCGAACCTGATGAATCTTCAGACGACTTAAAAGATAAAAATGATGAAAAGAGTAAAAAAGAAAAAGTCAAAGAAGCAGAATAATTTGAAAAAATAAGCACATGATAGAATCAAGAGAAAAAATATGTTATGATCAGATTGACAGATTTTGTAATAAAGTATATAATAATGCTATTATAAATAATGGAGGTAAAAGAGAATGAAGTATGTATGTGACGTATGCGGTTATATTTATGACGAAGCAGCAGGCGACCCGGACAACGGTATCGCACCCGGCACAAAGTGGGATGACGTCCCCGATGATTATGTTTGCCCGCTCTGTGGAGTAGGTAAGGACCAGTTTAGCGAAATGTAATTAAGTTGTTTTCAGCCCTGTTTCTTTCCGCAATTACGGAAAGAAACAGGGCTGAAAAATTATCTAATTATTCTGCTTTATTTACTTCAATCACATCAGTACGTCCTAAGAGATAATCAACTGAACAATCAAGATAATCTGCTATTTTAGCAAGATTATCAGCTTTAGGCATTGAAGTTTTCATATTTGACATCATATTATATCCTAAACCTATATCACTAAGCATTGTTTTTATTACAATGTTTTTAGATTTTGCTACTTGTTTGATAACAGTAGCAATGTTGTTAGAATTGTACATATTTTTGTCCTCCATTTTGTGCACAACAACAAATATTGCTAAACTTAGAGATTTGATATTGACAATCTATAAGTTTAGAGATATAATATAATCAAGTTATAAATCAATAACTTAAAAACGCAAAAATTATTACAAATACTACACCCAATCAATGGCGTATCGCAATTTCTAAGGGTGATAGATTGTTGTTAAGTTATTTCGACAAAGTAATTATACAACAATTTATTGTAATTTGCAATAGTTTTTGAAAAAATGCTCCGTGTTGTCACATATCTTTCATCACTGTATGCGAACCAAGGCATACGACAAGGCTCCGCGCATGGCGGAGCCTTGTCATTCATGGCGATTAATCGCTTAAAACATCTTTAAGGGTCTTTCGCACTGCGCCGGTTGACAAATTCATTTGTTTAAAATATCCTATTACCTTTTCAGCAAGTCCTGCATCGTACAAGTCAACGCCGAAAATTTCACGGTCAGAAAGCAGCGGTTTTAACTTTTGCTCTATATCCGGGTTTTCACCGATTTTTATATCACTTAAATATCTGTGTACTTTATCAAGCATGGGGTCAGGGCTTGGCGTGAACTCGCTGCCGTTATCGTCTATCCCCATAAGATACCTGAGCCATCCGGCAAATACAAGAGGAATCAGTTCCAGGTCATCTACACATAAGTCAGGCGACTCATCGTACGCCTTAATTGTCTCGCCAAATCTTATTGCGAGCTTTTGTGACGTGTCAGTTGCTATTCTCTGCGGAGAATCAGGCATAAACGGATTTGGGAATCTGACTTCTATTACATTGTCCAAAAATTCCTTTGGTTTGATTATTCCGGGGTCGGTGACTACAGGGAGTCCCTCGTTATACCCGATACCGCAAACGAGCTTCTTTAGAAGCGGATCTTTCATCTCGTCAGATATAAGCGTAAATCCGAGCAGACATCCGAAAACCGCAAGTGTGGTATGCAGCGGATTAAGGCAAGTACATACCTTCATTCGCTCCGATTTTTCAACTGTTTGCCGGTCGGTAAATATTATTCCGCCTTTCTCAAGATGAGGTCTGCCGTTCGGAAAGCTGTCCTCTATTACAAGATAATGACATTCTTCGGCATTGACAAATGCGGCAGCGTATGTGTTTTTGGATGTGACTTTAGGCTTTATGTCCTCTACTCCGTCTTTATTGATAATTTCTTCAATTTGGGGGTCAGGTCTTGGCGTTATCTTGTCAATCATTGTCCATGGAAAGGAGACAAGCGACGGATTTTGAATATAGTCTTTGAAGCCTTTGTCCGCAAGACCGTTTTCCTCCCAGCTTTCAGCAAATACTTTAATCGCACTAAACAGTCTGTCTCCGTTATGAGAGCAGTTATCCATGCTCACCATGGCAATCGGCAATGCTCCGTTTTTAAAACGGGCATAAAGCAGAGCCGCCACCTTGCCCATATAGCTTTGCGGTTTGTCCGGTCCGTTTTCAAGGTCAGACCTCACATCTGCAAGAAACTCAGCGCTTGCATTCGTTAGGCTGTAACCCTTTTCGGTTATTGTGAATGAGGCGATTTGCAGTGAGTCGCGTTTAAAAATTTCTTTTAATTTGTCGAATTCTTTTTTGTCACTGCTGTCGAGTTTATAAGATGCGGTGATACTGCCGATAACGGTCTTTTCGATAGTTCCGTCAGACTTTAATGTTGCAAGAAGTGTCAAATCGTCATGAGGGCGGTTGATTTTTTCGATTATTTCGTAGTCAAAGCCTTCTGCCGCGATAAGTCCGCGGTTGAGGGTTCCATTGTTCAGGAGTTCCTGCACAACGTTTGCCTGAAATGCACGGAACAGGTTTCCGTATCCAAAGTGAATCCAAAAAGGATTTTGTTCTGTATTTTGTCTAATTTGGTCTCTGTCATATTCAGGGAGCGAATATCCTGCTTCCTTCCATGCTCTTATATTTTCAGCGTCGATGATTCCCCTATCTGTGAGTTTCATAGCTTCTGTCTCCTTTTTTAGTTATTGCTGATAGAAAAGTATCAGGAATTCTGTTTTGATAGTGCTTCCCACAGTCCGTTTAGGTATGAAGCGCCGAGAGCTCTGTCATACAGTCCGTAACCCGGCATAGCGACTTCACCCCATATCATTCTGCCGTGGTCGGGGCGTATCGGTCCGTCAAAACCGATGTCATACAGTGCCTTCATGATTTCATACATATCAAAACTGCCGTCGGATGACAGATGGGCTGCTTCTTCAAAATCATCGGGGCTGTTAAATTTTAGGTTGCGGACATGTGCAAAGTGTATTCTTCCCTTCAGTGCGCGTATCATATCCGGCAGGTAATTGCTGCGGTTTGTACCGTATGAGCCGGAACAAAATGTAATACCGTTATGCGGATTGTCTACCATTTGTGTCAGTTTTAATATGTTTTCTTTATTAATTATTATTCTTGGCAGTCCAAAAACGCTCCACGCAGGGTCGTCAGGGTGGATTGCCATATTTATATCGTACTTATTGCAGACAGGCATTATCCGTTCAAGAAAATATTTTAGGTTTTCAAACAGTTTTTCATCGTCTATGTCTTTGTACATTTCAAAAAGCTCGCGCACTTTTTCCATTCGTTCAGGTTCCCAGCCGGGCATAACTGTGCCGTTCATATCCGACGAGATTGATTCAAACATGTTTTCAGGGATAATTTCATCAATAGTTTTCTGGTTATATGCGAGGACGGTAGAGCCGTCAGGGCGTTTTCTGGCGAGTTCTGTTCTTGTCCAGTCAAATACCGGCATAAAGTTATAGCAAACCATGTGTATATCTTCTTCACCTAAGTTTTTAAGCGTGGTTATATAGTTATCGATATATTCGTCGCGATTTGATGCACCGATTTTGATTGCATCGTGTACGTTTACGCTTTCTATTCCGCTTATTTTCAGTCCTGAATCTGTGACTTCTTTTTTTAGTGCGCGGATTTGCTCCCTTGTCCATACCTCGCCTGGCTTTGAGGCATAGAGGGTGGTTATTACACCTGTGACACCGGGGATTTGCCTGATTTGTTCAAGTGTGACTGTATCGAATTCAGAGCCATACCAGCGTAGGGTCATTTCCATTTTTATCATCCTTTCATGTCTTTGGGATTGATTAATGATAGTATTTTTGCCCTTTATTTGGAATTCTACACATAATAAATAAAAAAACTCCGGGTTATGAGCGGATGCTCCATAAGCCCGGAGGTATAAGTTATTAATTTTTAAAGTTTTGAGGCTGGTGTGCCTTTCGGTAGTTGTCAGGTGTATAACCTGTATACTTCTTAAACGATGTGTAGAAGTAGCTGCCTGAATTAAGCCCGACTTCTTTACCGATATCTCTGGCGGTTAGGTTTGTCTCGATTAGCATTTTACATACCTGATCAAAGCGTTTCTGTGAGATATATTCAGAGATAGAGATTCCCTGACTTTGCTTAAATATGCTGCGTATGTAATTTGAACTTCTCTTAACGCTGGCTGCAATAACTTCAACTGACAATGCAGGGTCTGAATAGTTATCGTTGATATAGTTTAGGATATTTGTAATGATTATATCCTTTTTGGTATCGGGCTTTGAAGATGAGATTATGTTCATCACCTCGTTGCAGCGTGACTCAACAAAATCTATCAAATCGTTTATTGATTCAAGAGAACTCAAATCCTCAATAACACTGTTGTGGACAAAGTCGTTGCCCAGAGCTGTATTTATCACCATATTATCAACCGCTATAAGAAGTCTGGCGGTATGCAGAAGAATAGTGTCATATGACATATTATTGATTGTATTGATAAACGAACCGATAGCGCGGCGAAGCATTGAAACGTTATTTGAATTGATACATTCAAAGATTTCACGTTCAAGAAGAGTAGGATACTCACAGCTAAGACGCGACATTGAAAGTGTTTTGTCATAATCAATAATCGAATATGGCTCAAAAGACAGCCTGTATAGCATTGCGTATTTGGCATTGGAAAACAGCTTGCTACAGTTATCGGGAGAGCAGTCGTACTCAGTACAGAGTGAGAACGTTGTGTGAACGTCAAAAAGCTCTACGATATGACGTTTCAGGTCTGAGGATTGTGTGGTAATAAAATCTACGTTGCCGCCGTGGTTGATAATGAATGCAATTGTTGCAGATTCAGCCTCAACGCCGTAACATTCAGATTCAAGTCCGTAGAGTTCCTCGCCTATGTTTCGTATTGCAAACACAACGCTCGGAAAGTCTGCAAGGGATATATCTGCTTTTTTATTTATTCTTACAAGAACCACAGAAAAGTTTTTTTGAGTAAATTTAATGCCAAGTTCAGCGCAGGTTTTAGGGTTGAATTTTACACTGCCGAGAAGAAGTTTGCGTATAAACTTTTCTCTTCCATACTTTTCATTTCTGTGTTCCAAAGTCTGGAGCTGAGAATGTTCGCTTTTCATATGTCCGTTTGTTGCAGCTGGTTTTGCGGATAGAGAATTATCAAACAATTTTAACACCTCCGGAATAATTTTGTGAATTTTATAAAGCTAAAAACGTTTCTTAAATGCCGTTGTGAGTTAGTGTATAAACACATTTGAGTTAAATAAACAAGCGGCTGATATCTGACAATCACATGCAAATTATATACTATAATAATAACACACAATGCGTATTTTGTAAATATCAATCTTTTTCACAAATAAATCAGGTTTATTGTAAGCGAATATATTAATATTGATTGGTTACACTTGACAAAAATAAAAAGGATGTTTTAATATCATTATGGGTAATAATAGAATAAAAGGAGATAATTTATATGATATATACAGTAACATTTAATCCGACGGTTGATTATGTCATGTATATGAACGATGTAGTTCCCGGAGTTGTCAATCGGACAGAGAGAGAGGAAGTGTTTTTCGGCGGCAAGGGAATAAATGTATCAACAGTTCTCAGAAACATGGATGTTGACAGCGTTGCGCTCGGATTTACCGCAGGATTTACCGGTGATGCTATAGAACAGAATCTTGAAAGAAAAGGGATAAAAACTGAGTTTATCAAGCTGGATAACGGTCTGAGCCGCATAAATGTAAAAATTAAGGCAAAAGATGAGACGGACATAAACTGTCAGGGACCTGAAATTCCGGAGGATGCGGTTGAAAAGCTATTTTATAAGCTCGAAAAGCTAAAAAGCGGTGATGTTCTGGTTCTTGCAGGAAGCATACCCAATACTTTGTCAAACGATATATACGAAAGGATTATGCAAAATCTTGATGGAAGCGGAGCAGACATTTTTGTTGATGCGACAGGTGATTTGCTTGTTAATGTTCTCAAATACAAACCGTTTTTGATTAAGCCGAACACTCATGAGCTGGGCGAAATATTCGGTGTTCAAATTGATACTGATGATGATATTGTAAAGTATGCCAACAAACTCCGCAGCAGCGGAGCAAGAAACATTCTTGTTTCAAGGGCGGGAGACGGATCGATACTTGTATCTGAAACCAATGAGATTATCAAAATGGGAGTGCCTCAAGGCAGGGTTTTGAACTCAGTTGGAGCAGGAGACTCTATGGTTGCAGGATTTATAATAGGGTATAAAAAAACCGGAGATTATAATGAGGCGTTAAAACTTGGTACCGCTTGCGGAAGCGCAACAGCATTCTCGTCCGGCTTGGCAGAAAGACCTCTTGTAGAGAGGCTGCTGGAAGAGTTTAAGGAAGCATAAATTTTATTTAAATTATATTAGAAAAGGAGAGAAGGACATGAAAGTAATTGATATGCTAAATAAAAATGCGATTGCGTTAAATTACAGTGCAGGTTCAAAAGAACAGCTATATGATAAGCTTATAGAATTGCATTTATCGGTTGGGAATCTAAAAGACAAAGCGCAGTACAAAGCCGATATTTTAAAGCGGGATAAAGAAGGTCCCACTGCTATCGGAGACGGAGTTGCTATTCCTCATGCTAAGAGTTCTGCTGTAAAGACGCCGGGGCTTTCAGTGGTTACAGTTCCGGGCGGCATAGATCTTGACGCTTTGGACGGCGGAATGTCGAACTTGATATTTATGATTGCAGCGCCGGAGAAGGGCGGAGACATGCACCTTGAGGTATTGTCAAGGCTCACCGTTATGCTTATGGACAAGGGGTTTAGAAATAAGCTGCTTTCCGCAAAGTCGCCCAACGAATTTTTAAGGCTTATTGATGAAAAAGAAATCGAAAAGTACGGTATGGAAAAACCTGAGAGTTCTAAAGATAAGCTGAGCCCGGCGGCGGACAGGAAACACACGGTAAAGATTGTGGCGGTTACTGCATGTCCGACAGGCATTGCACACACATTTATGGCGGCAGAAGCGCTTGAACAGGCCGCTAAGGAAATGGGAGTGCAGATTAAGGTTGAAACAAACGGAAGCGGTGGAGCAAAGAATGTTCTGACAAAGAGTGAAATTGCCGAGGCAGACGGAGTCATCATTGCCGCGGATAAGAACGTAGACATGGCGAGATTTGATGGAAAGCCAATAGTTCAGACAAAGGTTTCTGACGGTATTCACAAGCCAAAAGACTTAATTGCAAAAATTCTGAACAGAAATGCAGGTGTTTACAGTCATAAAGGCGGAGCGTCCGTGTTATCTGAGGACAGGGGCGTAGATGGTATAGGTCACTCCGTTTACAAGCATTTGATGAACGGCGTTTCTCATATGCTGCCGTTTGTTGTGGGCGGAGGTATACTGATTGCACTGGCGTTTTTGTTTGACGATTATTCAATTGACCCAAGCAACTTTGGCAAGAACACGCCTTTTGCTGCATTTTTCAAAACAATAGGCGAACAGGCGTTTGGATTTATGCTTCCGATACTGGCAGGATTTATTGCAATGAGTATTGCCGATAGACCGGGTCTTGCGGTTGGCTTTGTCGGCGGAGCGTTGGCTGTTGCCGGTACAACATTTGCTTCTCTTGTAAATCCTGATGCGACAGTAGTTTCGGCAGGTTTTCTCGGTGCACTATTCGCAGGTTTTGTCGGCGGATATATTACATTGATTCTTGAAAAGGCTTGTTCAAAGCTGCCGGATTCTCTAGAGGGTGTAAAGCCTGTGCTAATCTATCCGCTTATAGGTATTTTGCTTATCGGTCTTGTAATGTTCCTGTTTAATCCGATAATATCAGGGATTAATACATTACTGAATAACGGGCTTCATGCAATGAACGGAGCGAGTAAAATTGTCCTCGGAATGGTACTCGGCGGAATGATGTCAATTGATATGGGCGGTCCGTTCAACAAGGCGGCATATGTATTCGGAACTGCTGCAATTTCAGAAGGCAACTATGATATAATGGCGGCTGTTATGGTTGGCGGTATGGTTCCGCCTATTGCAATTGCACTTTGTACAACGTTCTTTAAGAATAGGTTTACACCGAATGAAAGAAAATCAGGTGCGGTAAACTATATTATGGGTCTGTGCTTTATAAGCGAGGGTGCAATACCGTATGCAGCATCCGACCCGCTTCGCGTGATTCCGTCATGTATCGTGGGAAGCGCAGTATCAGGCGCATTGTCGATGGCATTCGGCTGTACTCTCATGGCGCCTCACGGTGGAATCTTTGTATTCCCGGTTGTAGGAAACGCATTGGGATACATTGTAGCTCTTGCCGCCGGATCGGTGGTAGGTATGGCAATGCTCGCAGCTCTCAAAAACCGCGCAAAGATTAATAATTTTGAAAATATAAATTAAAATTCAAAAAAATAGACAGAATATATTTATAATACAAAAAGGGGAATTTATTATGGTATCAAAAAAAGTAACTGTTACAAATCCTGAGGGACTTCACATGAGACCGGCAGGAGTTTTTACAAAAGAAATGTCAAAGTTTGAGTCTGACGTAAACATAGTGTTTGGCGGCAAGGATAATGACGGAAAGAGCATAATGAACATTATCGCTGCATGTATCAAATGTGGCAGTGAAATCGAGATTCAGTGCAGCGGACCTGATGAAGAGGAAGCACTGAAAAAAGCTGTAGAACTTGTAGCGGAGTAATATAAACAGTAATAAGTGTGGGTGAAAATTATGTCAAAATTTAATGGTATTGCAGGATCTGAAGGAATAGGTATTGGCAAAGCCGTATTAATTAAGGAGCAGGAGCTGAACTATGAGCAAAAGTCTGTATTAAAGCCTGAGGATGAACTTAATCGTTTTGAGGACGCAGTTCGGGTATTTGTTGAAAAGACGACAGCGATGGCTGATTCTATGCGTGAAAACGTGGGCGAAAAAGAGTCGGAAATTCTAATGGGTCATGTTCTGATGATAAGTGACTCGGCTATGACTGATGAAGTAAGAAACAATATACACGACGGTGCTACATCAGAGTCGGCAGCCGAAGAGGTCTTTGATATGTTCGCAGCAATTTTTGAAAGCGCTGATGACGAACTTACCAAACAGCGCGCAGCAGATATAAGGGACATAAAAACCAGACTTATAAAAATCCTTCAGGGTGTACATGAAGCAGATATAAGCAGTCTGCCTCCCGGAAGTATTATTGTTGCATATGATCTGACACCGTCAATGACAGCAGGTATAAAAAAAGAAAATATTGCCGGTATTGTCACCGAGACCGGCGGATATACATCGCATTCGGCAATTTTGGCGCGTGCGCTTGAAATCCCTGCTGTTTTGAGCATCCAAGATGTTACAAGAGAGTTTAAGAACGGACAAATGATTGTGGTTGACGGAACAAGCGGAGCAGTTGTATCTGACCCTGACCAAGAGGAGGTCAAGGAATATACTGTACTCAAAAAGTATCATGATGAAGAGAAGAAAGAGCTTCTTAAATTCATAGGAAAACAGACGGAAACGGCTGACGGAGACAAAGTTGGTCTTGTCTGCAATATCGGTAAGCCGGAGGACTGTGCTGAAGTCATCGAGCGCGACGGCGAGGGCGTGGGATTGTTCAGAACAGAGTTTTTGTATATGAACAGTAACGAACAGCCAGCGGAAGACGAACAGTTTGAAGCGTATAAAAAAGCGGCTATGACAATGAAGGGCAAACCTGTTATAATTCGTACATTGGATGTCGGCGGTGATAAGGACATTCCGTATATGAATCTCAAAAAAGAAGATAATCCGTTTCTCGGATTCAGAGCAGTTAGGTATTGTTTGCAAAACCGCGAATTATACAGTACACAGCTTCGTGCATTACTCAGAGCGAGTGCCTTTGGCGAAATCAAGATTATGGTTCCGCTTGTCACTTGCGTTGACGAAATCAGAAATGTTAAGTCGATGATAAGGTCAATTATGGACGACCTTGACAAAGAAGGCATTGGGTATAATAAAGATATTTCTGTTGGTGTGATGATAGAAACACCTGCGGCGGCGGTTATGGCAGACGTGCTTGCCAAAGAGGCTGGCTTTTTCAGTATAGGCACAAATGATTTGACAGGTTATACAATGGCAGTAGACAGAGGCAACGCGAATGTGTCATATTTGTATTCGGCGTATAATCCTGCTGTTATTCGCAGTATAAAGCGAATAATCGAGTGCGGTAAATCAGAAGGCATAATGGTAGGTATGTGCGGCGAGGCCGCAGCCGATCCGCTGATGGCACCACTGCTTGTTTCATTTGGACTTGATGAATACAGTGTAAGCCCGACATCTGTTTTATCTGCCAGAAAGGTAATTTCGCTCTGGACAAAAGAAGAAGCCGACAAGGTTGCAGATGTAGTGCTGAAATGTACAACAGAAGAAGAAGTAAGAGAGCTGCTCATAAGATATAAAAAATAGACTGAAGGCCCCGCCGTGTGCGAAGCCTTGTCGCATGCCTTGATTCGCATACCGTGGTTAAATTGTATAGCAACAATAGCGCATTTTTTCAAAAATTATTGCAAATTACAAAAAATTGTTATATAATTACTTTGTCGAAATAATTTAACAACAATCTATCACCCTTAGAAAGTGCAATACGCCATTGCTTGGGGTGTAGTATTTGTAATAATTTTTGCATTTTTAAGTTATTGATTTATAACTTGATTATATTATATACTCCAATTAGGGGAAAGTTAAGTGTTTTTTTAATTATAGTATAAACTGTCATTTTGCACAAAGGAGCCATATAACATTTATGTATAATTCACATGAAATAGCTGAAAGAATAAAATCAAGAGCGAAGTGTCTAAATGTTAGTGTTAGTGATATTCTTGTAGATTGTCAGCTTGGTAAAAATACAATATCAAAAATGTCAAATGGCTCAGATATACTTACTCAAAATTTTGCTAAAATAGCAGATTATCTTGATTGTTCGGTTGATTATCTTTTGGGACGTACCGATGTTGTTGAAGTAAATAAAGCAAAAGAATAAAATCAGGCAGTCGAAAAACTACGTTTTTCAATTAAAAGCCTATCCCAATTGCGCCCGTCACGTCCGGGTGCGCTTTGCAAACTCTGAGAGTTTGCTTCAGACAAAGGGGATTTCATCCCCTTTAAAACCACTTAAATTGGGCACTTGCTCATGTTTTCAGCAAAGGCTTTGGCGACATTACTGCCGCGTGTGACCCATATCTTTGATATGGCATGCTCAAACTGACTGTTGTACTCA
>CAOKIL010000054.1 GCA_948468535.1 uncultured Eubacteriales bacterium | reverse complement strand
TAGGAGCTGGTCGGATATTGCGCCAAGCGGAGAATATCTCACGCTTTTTTTGATAGCGGTATCAATTAATCCTTTAGGCAGCGCCATGAATGCAGTCTTGATATTTGATGAAATAGTGAAATCAAATGAGTCAACATAAATTACATTTACGGCATTTGAGATGGTATATATGCTTTTTTCACGATGCTTTGTATAATTCAGATTTCCGTCAGTAGCGAATTCGACTATGTATTTTTCTGTTGTTTTTCCGCTGCACCATTGTGCGAGCTCGCGTCTATGTTTGTGTGTCATACAATGCCCGGTGGGAAGCTGATTATCCGGCATTACTATCATTACGTCAATTCCAAGATTATCAAGCTGTTCAGACGAAAAATCTCCCTCGTCATCTATGTCAACTAATTTAATGTTAAGTCCAAGATTTTTGAGCCAAATATATATTTTATAATCAGTTGGATTTTCAAAACCATAAACTTTTTCAGGTCCCAAAATCATTGTTATTACCGTAAACAAGTACTGGACACCGGCGCCTAAAAACAAATCGCTTATACCGCATTCAATTTGTCTGTGATTGTTTAAGTATCTGCACAGAGCAACTCTAAGCTCAGTTTCGCCCCTTTTATTGCCATGCCCGAAAATGTGTTCAGATGTCATTCCTGCAAGTTCTTTGCTGAGCGACTTAACGAGAGAAGAATTTATATTTGAAGTATTGCAGTTGTTATAACTGAAGTTATACACATAGTTTTTGTTCTGCTCCCAAGTAATATCCTCATAGTCGTCAACTTGCGCGATGCTTGACTTGACATAAAACCCGCTCCGGTCTATTGTCATGGCGTATCCTTCATCAACGAGAGCTTGATAAGCATTGTTGACGGTTGTGGTGCTTATACCCAGAAGTCCGGCAAGATTACGCCTTGACGGCAGTTTTTGCATGTTCTCAAAGAAGCCGGAATTAATGTCGTTTATTAAGCATTGTTTTAGCTGAACATATAAAGAAATTCCGTTGTTTTGCGGTGTAAAATTATAAACCGACATATATTCCGCCTCCTGACTGATAAAAGAATTAGTTATTCTTTGATAAGATTAAGCGTATATCCGCTTATATTGAGCTCCATTGAGTTTCCGTTTATATTAAAGTCTGCCGTGACAGACTGTGATGACATATCAGGAACAGAAATTTTGAGACGGCTGCCGTCTATTTCGTATTTTCCGCTTGTTACAATAAGAGGTATAGTCTTGTCAGCTTTGAACTCAATTGTGACTCCGGTTTTGAGTATCATGCCTATGACATTTGCATAGTCCGACAGAGGAGTTCCGCTTAAATCGACATCTGACAGATTTACATCTTCGCCGTTTTGGTCGGAAATTGATTTGACTTCCCACTTTCCGACAATCAACTCTTCGGGTGACTTTGTTGGTTCAGCCTGAGCTGCGGTCGGCGTGCTTTTAGCGTTATTCTTGCTCGATCCCGGAATCGAACATGATACAAGTGATACAGAACCAATTATGGCTGCGAGTGATACAGCAATGATTTTTAGTGCTTTGTCAAGTTTCATTTTTATAAACTCCTTTTGAATATATTTTAAGCTTTAAGATATTAATATTTAACTTATTATATAATTATGATATCAGGATTTACCATTTAATTGGTTCCTGATTTGTTTTAATAAGAAAATCGTTGCAAGCCCTAAAGTGTCCGCAGCCGAAAAATCCGTGAAACGCAGACAGAGGGCTGGGGTGTGCGGCAGTAAGTATAATATGTTTTGGATTGGTGATAAGCGCACTTTTGGCTTTTGCATTATTACCCCAAAGGATAAACACTATTGGCTTGTCTCGTTTATTGAGCAGCTCGATAACCTTATCTGTAAAGATCTCCCAGCCCATTCCTCTGTGAGAGTTAGCCAGCCCTGCTTTGACCGTGAGGACTGTGTTGAGCAAAAGCACACCTTGTTTTGCCCAGCGTGTTAAGTCTCCGTCCTTAGGCGGAGGTGTGCCGAGTTCATCCTCGATTTCTTTGTATATGTTTTTAAGCGATGGCGGCGGCGGAACAGGAGGCATAACGGAAAAACAAAGTCCGTGGGCTTGCCCTTCGCCGTGATATGGGTCCTGACCTATTATTACTGCTTTGACTTCGTTATATGGCGTGAACTTAAGTGCATTGAATATATCGTACATATCGGGATATATTGTTCCGGTTTTATATTCATGAGCAAGAAATGCACGGAGCTTTAAGTAATATTCTTTTTGGAACTCGCCGCCGAGCAGTTCATCCCAGTCGTTGCCTATATTAACCATGATTTTTTATCCTCCTTTTTCAGCAAAGGCAAAGCCTTTGCTGAAATTTTATTTTGTCTACAGTCTGAATTGAAAAACACAGTTTTTCAACAAATTTATTATATCAAACATTTTTGGATTTGTATAGTTATTTATTAAAAGTAAATAATAAAGATACAAAATTTGTAAAGTGAGATGAGAAAGAATGAAAAGAGATTATGAAACGATAATTTCAACGCCGGAGGCGGGGCTTAAAATAGGAAGAATCCTTGGGGAGAAACAGAGCAGAGGAATAGGCATAGCGTCTGACGGCGAAGAGGCGTCTATGCTTTTTGCTGAGTCGGTTAAGGTCGGCATAATGTTCTGCGGCGGAACAGTTTATAACTATGGCGAACAGAATTTGCCGATTATGCGCAGTGCGGTCAGGTTTTGCAGAAACGATTACGGAATATATGTACACAAGAGTGATGCTGTTGATAAAGATGAAATAAGAATTGTAATGCTGGATAAGTATGGAATAGAGTTGTCGGCAGAGCAGACTGAGGTGTTAATGAATCACAGTGATTTCAGTACCTCGCAGAATCTGATAAAGTCAGCAAAGTCGGGCAGAGAAAAAAATCTGTCAGAGTTTAAAACGTATTATATAAGGCATATGATGAATAATGTAAGGAGCCGTGAGTTTAAAGTTAATTTTCAGTTAACAACAAGCTTAAAGCCGGTATCGGAGGTATTGAGCGATATACTGAGCGAGTTTTATTCGTATATGAATCGTGGATTTTCAGACAACTATGAGTTTGGCGGTGACATAACCGACGGCGGTGACAGGATAATTTTGAAGAAGTCCGACGGCACTGAGCTTAGTGAAGAACAGGCTATATCTGTGATGACATATGTTCTTCTCCGTGACAGCAATGTCAGGACATTCGTTTTACCCGAAACAGTGTCACACTCAGTTGAAGATGCGATTTTGAAACTCGGAGGAAACGTAATAAGAACCGAAGGCGGCAGACGTCAGAGGATGGAAAAGATGATTGAGTACGGAAATGAAGAACAATTAATGATGGAATTTGACGGCGTGTATGCAGCGGTCAGGATTCTGGACTTTTTAAACAGATTTGAAATTTCATTTGACACGCTTGTAGAGCAACTGCCGAATGTGTTTAAAGCAGAAGCGGAAATTGATCTTGACAACGAGAAAATCGAGGACATAATGAGACGGATAAAACGCAGATATCACGGTCACGAAACACAAAGCGGAAGCGGTATCAAAATTGAAACCGGAAACGGTATAGCTTTTGTTGTACCTAAGGGCGTAAGCGGTATAATCAAGATAATAACGGAAGCAGAAAGTATGGAAGCTGCCGAAGAAATTTCAACTTTATTCAAAAATAAGATAAAAATGCTTGCAAACGATAAAACAGTATGATATAATAGAGCAGAATTGCGGACAGATGAAGTCTGTTCTATGTGCGGAAATGCCCGAAGTTCGGGCGGTTAATTATTATGGCGTTTGTGTGTTGACACAAAGTCCGGGCTTAAATTATTCAAATAGAATTTTAATATTATATATAAGTTATTGTGTATTCTGAAGGCCGGTCAGGCAATAAAATGACTGTATATTTGCGCGACGGTATAGTATATGGTTATTGGACAGGAACACAATGCTGTATTTGTGTGCGTAAAATAATTTAAATATTAAATTCAGTTTGAGTAAATCGGCTATACAATAACTGAACTGACATAGAAATCGAAATTAAGATAAAATTCAAAGGAGGAAGGTTTTGAAAAACAGCAATAATAATGTACGACAATCTGCCGAAAGCAAGCAAGCACAAAACGTTGCGAATAAAATGGCACATAAGGTCGTAGATAAGTTTGTTAAATTTGGCGGAAATCCAAAGAATGTCAAAAATGAACAAAACAACAATTCAAAAAGCAGAAATAACCGCGGCGGTCAAAATAACAAATATAATTTGAGTTCAAAGAGCGCAAAAAGTGCAAAGAGCGACAAGAACACTAAGAATGCGTCAAAGATAAGTGATAAACCGATAAGAATTGTTCCGCTCGGCGGGCTGAACGAAATAGGAAAGAATCTCACTGTTTTTGAATATGAGAATGACGCAGTAATTCTTGACTGCGGCATGGCATTTCCTGACGACGACATGCTTGGTGTTGATATTGTTATACCGGATATAACATATCTGCATAAGATAGCTGATAAAATCCGGGGAATAGTTTTAACTCATGGTCATGAGGACCATATCGGCGCATTGCCGTATGTCCTTAAAGAGTTTTCTGTCAAAGTGTACGGAACACGTCTTACACTCGGTATATTAAAGAACAAGCTCAAAGAGCATGGAATCTTAGATGATGCAAAGCTTAATACGGTCAATGCAGGAGACAGAGTCAAGCTCGGCTCGTTTATTGCCGAGTTTATTCATACAAACCATTCTATAGCTGATGCGGTGGCTATTGCATTGCACACACCAAGCGGTACTATTCTGCATACAGGAGATTTTAAGATTGATTCGACTCCGATTGACAGTGATATGATTGACCTTGCAAGATTCGGTCAGCTGGGCAGAGACGGAGTTCTTGCCCTGTTGTCTGACAGTACCAACGCTGACAGACCGGGTATAACATACAGTGAAAGTTCTATAGGAAAAACGTTTTATAATCTCTTTGAAAAAGCAGACCAAAACAAGCAAAGAATCATTGTTGCAACCTTTGCGTCCAACGTACATAGGGTGCAGCAGATTATAGACGCGGCAGTTAAGAGCAAACGTAAGGTTGCTGTATCGGGACGCAGTATGGAAAACGTAATTGAAGCAGCAATAGAGCTTGAATATATGCACGTTCCTGAAGATACTATAATAAGCATTGATGAAATTAACCGTTATCCAAAAGAACAGCTTGTTGTAATAACAACGGGAAGTCAGGGCGAGTCTATGGCAGCCTTGACAAGAATGGCTTTCACAAGCCATAAGAAGATTAATATTGAACCTGATGATTTGGTTATTATCTCGGCAAGTCCGATTCCGGGCAATGAGAAGTCTGTGGCAAATGTGGTAAATGAGCTGTTAAAGCACGGAGCGGAGGTAATATACGAGAAACAGGCTGATGTTCACGTTTCGGGTCATGCTTGTCAGGAAGAACTCAAGATGATATTATCCTTGGTAAAGCCTAAATACTTTGTTCCGGTTCACGGTGAATACCGCCATCTGTGCAAGCACAGGGAACTTGCTGAAATGACAGGAATGGAAAAGAAAAACATTTTCGTTCTGGATATAGGAAAGGTTCTTGAAATTTCAAATTCATCGGCAAGGATTACCGGAACAGTACCTGCCGGTAAAGTTTTGGTTGATGGTCTGGGCGTTGGCGATGTCGGTAATATTGTGCTGAGAGACAGGAAACATCTCGCGGAAGACGGTATTATAATTGTCGTAATGACAATAGAAAAGGAGACTGGCGAATGTGTTTCGGGTCCGGATATTATATCAAGAGGCTTTGTGTATGTCAGAGAGTCTGAGGACTTAATGGAGGATATCAAGAGGCATACTGAAAATGTTGTCGATGATTGCCTGCGCGGCAGAACCTTCGACTGGACAACGGTAAAGACAAGAGTTAAAAACGATGTCGGTAACTTTTTGTATACAAAGACAAAGCGCAGACCTATGATTTTGCCGATTATAATGGAAGTATAAAATTTGGTTAGTTATTCAATTTAATGGCATTACGTACTTTTAAGACAATTGTATCATATAACCGTCGCATGCTTTGCATGCGGCCACAGACAGTTCGTTTGCACCATCCTGTCTATAAACAAAACTAGGGCGATACTTAAGTAATAGAATAATTATGACTTAATGTTGAGACGCCCGACTTATGGTTGGCGTCTCTTATATTTTGAATAAAATTGCTAAGGAGCAAAAATTTATGGGTTACAGAATTTCATGCAAAACAAATTTTGATGCGGCGCACTTTCTATCAAACCACTCCGGGCACTGTAGTAATATACACGGTCACAGATGGAATGTTATTGCGAAGATTTATAGAAAAGAGCTTGAGGAGACAGGTTCAAGCCGCGGTATGGTTATAGACTTTGGCGAGGTTAAGCCGTGTCTTAAAGAAATCGCCGGCAGATTTGACCATAAGCTGATTTATGAGAAAGATACTATGTCCGCTGCAATATTGCTCATGTTAAAAGAAGAAAAATTTGAACTTGCCGAAGTCGGGTTTAGACCCACTGCTGAAAATTTTGCAAAGTATTTTTATGATGAGCTAAAGAGCATGGATATACCGGTATCATCAGTCGAGGTGTATGAAACGCCTGATAATTGTGCGGAGTATTTTGAGGATTGACAGTATACGGATTCAAAACCATAGTCAGCGGCTAAAATTTAGGAGATAATCAAATGAATAAGTTTCAGGTATGCGAAAAGTTTGTAAGTATAAACGGAGAGGGGCGGCGAGCCGGTCAGCTTGCTGTATTTATACGCTTCAAAGGCTGTAATCTTAGTTGTACATATTGTGATACATCATGGGCGAATGAAGTTGATGCAGAGTATGATGAAATGACATCACAGGAGATTTACAGCTATATTAAAGAAAGCGGTGTGAGAAATGTTACTCTGACAGGCGGAGAACCGCTTTTGCGCGATGGTATAAAAGAACTGCTTAAAATCTTAAAGACGGATGCTAATCTAAGTGTTGAGATTGAGACAAACGGAGCGGTTGACTTAAAGCCGTTTTGCAGCGATGATTGCCGACCGTATTTTACTATGGACTACAAGCTCCCGTCAAGCGGTATGGAGAACAGCATGGTTTTGAGTAACTTTGATTTGCTCAGAAACGGCGATTGTGTAAAGTTTGTTTCCGGTACGATTAAAGATTTGAAACAAGCAAAAATGATTATCGACAAGTATAATTTAACCAATATTTGCAGTGTATATATCAGTCCGGTTTTTGGTGAGATCGAGCCGGCGGAGATAGTTGAGTTCATGGCTGAGAATAACATGAATGACGTTAACTTGCAGATACAGATGCACAAGGTGATATGGAATCCGAATGAGAGGGGTGTTTAGATGAGCAGTGAAAAACATAATAAAATAGACGTTGACGCTATAGAAGAACACATACGCGGAATTATAAAAGCTCTCGGCGAGGATGTAAACCGTGAAGGATTAATCGACACGCCGAAGCGCGTTGCAAAGATGTATAATGAGGTGTTTAAAGGTATTAATTATACAAATCATGAGATTGCCGAAATGTATAACAAAACATTTGAGGACGACCCTGATGTTATAAACAACTCAAACGATATGGTTGTGGTTAAAGATATAGAAGTTTTCAGCTATTGTGAGCATCATATGGCGCTTATGTATAACATGAAGGTGTCGGTTGCGTATATTCCGGCAGGTCGAGTCATTGGTCTCAGCAAAATTGCGCGTATTGCGGACATGGTGTGCAGACGATTGCAGATTCAGGAACGCATAGGCTCAGACATTGCAGAAGTAATGTCTGAAATCACAGGCAGTCCTGATGTGGCTGTAATAATAGAAGCAAGTCATAGCTGCATGACGGCAAGAGGAATTCAAAAACCATCGGCAAAAACTATGACAAGAACTTTAAGAGGAAAGTTTGAGAATGATGCGGAACTGGTATCTCAGATTTTAGCATGAGTAAAATATATTGTGACGGAGATGAGAAGTTATGAGTAATCTAAGGTATAAAGCAGTTGTGCTGTCAAGCGGCGGAGTTGACAGCACAACTGCTCTTGCAATGGCAGTTGATAAGTACGGAAGCGATAATGTTGCGGCTATGTGTATATCGTACGGTCAGAAACATTCAAAAGAGATAGAAGCGGCAGAGAAAATCGCGAATTATTACGGTGTACGCAGAATATCTTTGGACTTATCAACTATGTTTGAATACAGCGAGTGTTCATTGCTCAGCCAAAACTCAGATAAGGAAATACCGAAAAAGAGTTATGCAGAGCAGCTTAGTGAAACCAATGGTGAACCGGTGTCGACTTATGTCCCGTTCCGTAACGGCTTATTTTTGGCGTCTGCGGCAAGTATAGCGCTGTCGCTGGGGGCAGAGGTTATATATTACGGTGCGCACAGTGATGATGCTGCAGGAAACGCGTACCCTGACTGCAGCAGCGTGTTTAATAATGCAATGAATACCGCAATATATGAGGGCAGCGGCAGAAAACTAAAAATAGAGGCGCCTTTTGTCGAGCTGAATAAAGAACAGGTGGTATCTATAGGTGTTCAGCTCGGCGTACCGTATGAGCTTACATGGAGTTGCTACGAAGGCGGAGATGAGCCGTGCGGCGTGTGTGGAACATGCCTTGACAGACGCGCGGCATTTAAGGCAAACGGTCTTGATATTCAATAACTAAGTGTTTTGGAGGAAAGTATAATGCAACAGACAACGAGTAACAGAGAGCAGGAGGGCTTAACCCTGCTCGGAAGCAAACAAACAGAGTATAAATCGGACTACGACCCGACAGTGCTTGAAGTATTTGAAAATAAGCACCGGGAAAACGATTATTGGGTTAAGTTCAATTGCCCGGAGTTTACATCACTGTGTCCCATAACAGGTCAGCCTGATTTTGCAAATATCACAATTTCTTATATACCAAATATAAAAATGGTTGAGAGTAAGTCTCTGAAGCTGTATTTGTTCAGCTTCAGAAACCACGGAGACTTCCATGAGGACTGCGTGAATAAGATTATGAAGGATTTAATTAATCTTATGGAGCCAAAGTATATTGAAGTACTTGGTGAATTTACACCGAGAGGCGGTATCTCAATACATCCGTACGCAAACTACGGAATGCCCGGAACAGAGTGGGAGGCCATGGCAAAGAAGCGGATGGAAAACAGATAATTTGCAGTATACGCAGCTTGATATTATTGACCTTGACATTACTGCATGTAAAGAGTATAATTTTAAGGTGTATTCAGAATAAATAATTTGTTTAATGAGGTGAAATCATGAAATATGTTGTAATACTGACTGACGGAGCCGCAGATACTCCGGTGGAGGAACTTGGCGGAAAGACCCCTCTTGAAGCGGCAAACAAACCTAATATAGATGAGCTTGCAAAGCACGGAGAAATGGGAATGGTAAGAACTGTGCCGGGTAATCTCCCGCCGGGAAGCGATGTTGCAAACCTCGCGGTATTCGGTTATGACCCACAGAAATATTATACGGGACGTTCTCCGCTTGAGGCAGTGTCAATGGAGGTTCCTCTCAAGCTGACAGACACTACTTTCAGAACAAACGTTGTTACTCTGTCAGACGAGACGAATTATGCTGACAAAACAATGGTAGATTACAGCTCGGATGAGATTACCACAGAAGAAGCAAGAGAATTAATAGCTTATGTCAATGAAAATTTAGGAACGGATGAATACGAGTTTTTCGGCGGATTCAGTTACAGACATCTTTTGGTATGGCATAATAAAGAAAATAATTTTAAGCTTACACCGCCTCATGATATTTCTGACAGAGTTATTGGCGACTATCTCCCGCAGGATGAAACCCTGCGTAATTTAATGATAAAGAGTTATGATTTGCTTAAAGACCATCCGATTAATAAGTCGCGTATTGAGAGAGGTCTGCACCCTGCAAATTCAATTTGGATTTGGGGTAATGGAACAAAGCCGAATCTCAATACATATGCTGAAAAATTTGGCATCAAAGGCTCAGTCGTTTCGGCAGTTGATTTGATTAAGGGTATCGGTTATTGTGCCGGACTTAATGTGATTGATGTTGAAGGTGCAACAGGCAATGTTCATACGAACTTTGACGGTAAGGCAGAAGCTACCGTGAAAGCGCTTAAAGACGGTGATGATTTTGTATATGTTCATCTTGAAGCGCCTGACGAGGCAGGTCACAGGCATGAGATAGATAACAAAGTCAAAGCTATCGAACTGATAGACAGCAAGATTGCAGCGCCGATTATAGATTATCTGAAAAACAGCGGCGAGGATTATGCTATCCTTGTTATGCCTGACCACCCGACACCGCTTGCGATAAAAACGCATACTTCAGACCCTATACCGTATTTGATTTATTCAAGCAAAAACAGTGATTATGACAGCGGATTCAGCACATATACCGAGGCAGAAGCCGCTAAAACCGGCAAATTTGTTGAGGACGGATATACGCTTGTTAATAAACTGTTTGAAAATAAATAAAAAATTACTTGCATTTGACAGCATTTTCTGATATTATTAAAATGATTGGTGTATTACCAAATACCTAAATTTGGCAATATTTTGATTTGCCGGATTCAGACTTATACAAGGAGTGATAACAAAATGCCAACAAAAGTTGTAATTGGCGCTCAGTGGGGTGACGAAGGCAAGGGCAAGACTATCGATATTCTTGCCGGAAAGGCTGATGTTGTTGTCAGAACATCAGGCGGAAACAATGCAGGACACACCCTAAAGGTTGACGATGTTACATATAAGCTTCATGTTATGCCGTCGGGTATACTATACCCCAATACGCTTAACATAATAGGCTGCGGAGTTGTTGTTGACCCTAAAGTTATACTTGAAGAAATCGACGGTTTTGAGTCAAAAGGAATAAGCACAAAGAACCTGAAGATTGATTCGAGAGCGCATGTAATTATGCCGTACCATATTGAACTTGACGGTCTTTCTGAAATTGCGAGAGGCAAGGGGGATATAGGTACTACAAAAAAGGGTATCGGTCCTTGTTACATGGATAAGGCAGAACGCAGCGGTATTCGCATGTGTGACCTTATTGATAAAGATATTTTTGCAGCAAAGGTCAGAGAAAACCTTGCTATCAAAAATAAGATGATTGAGCTGGTTTACGGCGGGAAGCCGCTTGACCCTGATGCGGTTATAGAAGAATACAGCGGCTATGCTGAGAGACTCAGCAAGTACGTTTGCGATACTATTCCTATGCTTTATGATGCGATTGAGCAGGATAAAGAGGTATTGTTTGAAGGGGCACAGGGTATACTCCTTGATATTGATATCGGAACGTATCCGTATGTTACATCATCACATCCAATCTCAGGAGGTGTGTGCGTAGGCAGCGGTATAGGACCCAAGGCGATAGATGAATGTATAGGAATCCTTAAAGGTTACACTACACGCGTTGGTAACGGACCGTTCCCGACTGAGCTTGATGATGAGGTCGGCGAGGCTATACGTCAAAAGGGCTTTGAGTTTGGAACAACTACAGGCCGTCCGCGCCGTACAGGCTGGTTTGATGCGGTTATAGCAAAGTATGCTGTTCGCA
>CAOKIL010000053.1 GCA_948468535.1 uncultured Eubacteriales bacterium | reverse complement strand
AAAAAACTTGGATTTTTGCGTGTTACGACAGGGGTATTACTTGGAATGATAGTGTATAAGGCATGTACATATGCGGCACTTGCTTCCGGTTTGCTTCCGAGCGATACCAATCTTGTTATAACAGTTTTATTTATTGCTACATTGATGATTAACAGATTTGTGCTGGATAAAAACAAGAAAGGCACGGTGAGAACAGATGCTTGACGTGATTAGTATATATAAGACTTTTAATGCCGGCACAGTTGATGAAAAAGTGTTGTTTGAGGATTTTAATTTACACATTGACGACGGTGAATTTGTCGGAGTAATAGGCTCAAATGGTTCAGGAAAAACTACCATGCTTAATATAATATCAGGTGATATTAAACCTGACGGTGGAAAAATTCAACTTGATGGACTTGATATTTCAAAAAAGAAGAATTATAAACGCTCAAAGAATATATCGCGTGTATTCCAAAATCCTGCAATGGGCACATGTTCATCAATGACTATATGGGAGAATCTTTCTGTTGCCGATAATAAGGGCAGAGCATACGGATTGTCATTTGGACTGAACAAAAAGCGTAAAGATTTTTATTGTGAACAATTAAAACAGCTTGGTATGGGACTGGAGGACAGATTAAATATTCTTGTCGGTTCTCTCTCAGGCGGTCAGAGACAGGCGCTCGCTTTGATTATGGCTACTATGAGCTCACCTAAGCTATTGCTGCTTGACGAGCATACAGCAGCTCTTGACCCGAAATCAAGTGATATAGTTATGTCGCTTACTGAAAAGATAGTATACGAAAAGAAGATTACTACGCTTATGGTAACACATAATTTAAGACATGCTGTGAGGTACGGGACACGTACTGTAATGATGCACGAAGGAAATATTGTACTTGATAAAAGCGGTACAGAAAAATCAAACACAAGTATTGATGATTATTTAAAAGTCTTTAATGAAATCAGTATAGAGTGCGGTAATTAATACCAAAATAATTTGACGGCGCTGATAATTTATGTTATCATATTATAAACATATAACGAGAGGAGATAAATGACTATGCGCATTGACACAAAGTGTATTCAGTCAGGATATACACCTGAAAACGGTGAAGCAAGAGTTTTGCCTATATATCAGAGTACAACATTTAAATATGGTTCTACGGAGCAGATGGGAAGATTGTTTGACTTAGAAGAGAATGGTTACTTCTATACACGTCTTGCAAACCCTACAAATGATGCTGTTGCCGCTAAGATTACAGATCTTGAAGGCGGCGTTGCAGGTATGCTTACATCTTCAGGTCAGGCTGCTTGTTTCTATTCTATTTTTAATATTTGCAACGCAGGCGATCATTTTGTATGTTCTTCGACTGTGTATGGCGGTACTTTTAATCTGTTTGGCGTAACGCTCAAGAAGATGGGAATAGATGTTACCTTTGTTGACCCTGATGCAGATGAGGAGGAGCTAAGCAAGGCATTTAAGCCTAACACAAAAGCTATGTTTGGCGAAACGATTGCAAACCCTGCGCTTGTTGTTTTGGATATAGAAAAGTTTGCAAGGGTTGCTCATAATCATGGTGTCCCTCTCATAATTGACAATACATTTGCAACACCGATTAATTGTCGTCCGTTTGAATGGGGTGCGGATATAGTGGTTCATTCTACGACAAAATATATGGACGGACATGCTACTTCGGTGGGAGGCGCAATTGTTGACAGCGGTAATTTTGATTGGGAAGCACATAAAGATAAATTTCAGTGTTTGACCACACCTGATGAGTCATACCATGGCGTAGTTTATACTGAAAAATTCGGTAAGGCAGCATATATCACAAAGGCAACAGCAACAGTAATGCGTGATCTTGGTTCTATACCATCACCGCACAATGCCTTTTTGCTTAACATTGGACTTGAAACATTATCCCTAAGAGTAGCGCGCCATTGTGAAAATGCTAAGAAAGTTGCGGAGTATCTAAATAATAACGACAAGATTTCATGGGTTAATTTTGCAGGTTTATCAAACGATAAGTATTATGATTTAGCACAGAAGTATTTGCCAAACGGTACATGCGGAGTCATTTCTTTCGGTGTAAAGGGTGGACGTGAGAGTGCAGTTAAGTTTATGGATTCACTTAAACTTGCCGCAATTGTTACGCATGTTGCAGATGCAAGAACTTCTGTTTTGCACCCTGCCAGTCATACTCACAGGCAGTTAAATGACGAGGAACTTAAAGCTGCCGGTGTAACTCCTGATTTAATCCGCTTTTCTGTCGGAATTGAGGATGCACAGGATATCATCGAGGATATCCAGCAAGCGCTGGATCAGATTTAGTTATTATAGCCGCACATTAGTGCGGCTTAATTTGTATATAATGTTGAGGTGACAAAAATGAAAGTTAATAGTATCGATAAAACAGATTATGAGCTTATAGAAGCTGCTCGTCGGGCGATAACATTGAATTATGATAAAGAAAACCATTTGCATACGGTAGGTGCAGCAGTGAGATGCGGCTCCGGAACAATTTACACAGGTGTAAATGTATATGCTATACACAGTGCTTGTGCCGAACAAGTTGCGCTTGGTGCTGCGATAACCAGCGGTGAACGGGAATTTAAATCAATAGTGGCGGTATCAGGTGAGTTTGGCGAAGATATTATTCCGCCCTGCGGAAATTGTAGACAAATCCTATCAGATTATGCGCCTGAGTGTGAAGTAATATTGCTTGTCAATAATTGTGCCGCTAAAATATCTGCAAAAGAACTTTTGCCATATCCATATATAACAGAGTGTAAATAAACAGCGGTCAAATTTGACCGCTGTTTGAAAAACTAACTTTTATTCGTGAAATGCTTTATAGACTTCTACGCACATTAGTATAAACGCTCCTGCTCCGTGTAAATCATTTGCACTTGTAGGTCTGCCTAAGTAGTGCTCATAATCGCCTACGCCGGTTCCTATACAGATATTGTCGATAATAACGCCGTTTTCATCGTATTTTAGGCGATTAATGATTCCCTCATAGCCCTTTTTTGCATATTCAAGATATGACTTATCCATATATCCTTCTTTAACAGCACGGCATATTGCGCTTACGAACAGACATGTACATGATGATTCGAGCCAGTTGTTTTTGTCATCACCCTTGTCAACAACCTGATACCATAATCCCGTTTCGGAATCCTGATATTTTATCACTGCTTTGAGCAGATTTGTTGCTGCATCAATCATTTTGGGCTTATCTTTGTAATCATCAGGGAAGTAGCCCAAATCTTCAAAAATCGCAACGGGTACCCAGCCGATTGAACGTCCCCAGAATTCAGGTGAATGTCCTGTTTCCGGATTTGCCCATGGCTGCTCTTTGGCATAGTCCCAAGCGTGATACCACAAACCTGTATCTTTGTCGATTGTTTTTTCTTCCATCATCAATACCTGAAAGGCCGTCAAATCAAAATATTCAGGCTTATCAAAGGTTTTCGCATATTCCGAACAAATCGGACCTGCCATATATAGGCCATCAAGCCACATCTGCTGCGGATAACGTCCTTTATGCCAAAATCCGCCTTCGGGGTTCTTCGGGAAGTCTTTAATAAGCGGAAGAAGAGTATCAAGGGCGGTCTTATATCTCTCATCGCCGGTTTTATTATAGAGCATAAACAGCAAAACACCGGGCTCCATATCATCGAGCTGAGTTTTGTCAAACTTTGTTATAGTACCGTTTTCATCAATAATCGAATCAACCCATGCTTTTATGTAGTTATAATACTTTTCTTCACCGCAAAGCTCATATGTTTTTTGCATACCTGACAGAAATACGCCCTGATGATAATGAAATCTGCCTTTTGGCGGCAAGTCCTCGGCTTCAAATTTTTTCATCAAAGTATCACATGCCATTTTTGCATATTCAAGAGCAGTGTGGTCTTTGTATACCAAATCCATTTTTAACTCTCCTTTATGTAATAATATTTATTTTTACTCAGTTAATAAATCTATATTTTGATTATACCATAAATTTACTGAAATTCAAGCATAAATATGTGATTTTTTTATAAATATTTTTATAGGGTTTAGGAGCTTGACCCTACTTAAATTCAGCAGGTAAATTTGATTTTATAAATGCTGTTGCATAGTTGCTTATTGCACCATAATCTGATTCAAACTGATGCCAGACACCGGCATCCTCATCTAAGTAGTATTTCACGTCATTTATAATCTTCATATTTTCGCCGTTTGGGTTTATTGCGTTTATGCCTCCGTCCCAGATGAGAGTCGGTTCAGTATCGCCTTCGACATCAAAGAAGACTATTTCAATACGGTTGTCACGATAACCTTCGCGGTACATTGCGTAGTACTTGCGTGTTGAATTCGATATTGGAGGCAGATCGTCTATGCTTACTTCCTGTGCATATTCATTCCATCCAACTTTGTATCCGAGATTCTCGCTTAAAAATCTAATAGGGATAAGAGTTCGGTCGTTTACCAATACAGGAGCTGTATCCATTACAAAGTCTTTTCCGTTAACTACTGCATTGTTATTATCAACAGTGAATGATATAATTGTCTTTCCGTCAGTAGCTGTTGCAGTATTTGTAGAGTTATTCCAATCAACAGTCATTCCGAGTTTTTCAAAAATAAATCTCATTGGAACCATGGTTCTGTCATTTATCAAAATTGGTTCCTGATCAAACTTGATATATTCGTTATTCAGCCTTACCATAATTTTATTCATTATCTCATCTTCAGATTTGTTCCAGTAGGGAGTATACCAATTTGCACCGTCCGTACTGAATGTTCTGGTTCCGTCCTGAAATGTTATTATGAATTTTCCGAAACAGTATTTAGCGTTCATTGGAAAATTATCAAAATGTGTTTGCCCAATCAGACTGAAATCTTGATTTAGGAAGTATATATCACTGGCAAGTGTTTTAAACTGACCTTCCCAGTCAGGATGATCGTCCCAGTCCTTCCATCCAAGCATATAGCCATAGTCTGTACTTATTGCCTCAAAGTTATCTAAATTTCCGCTGAAGAATTCTTTTGTTTTATCATCAGCGAGTTCGTTATATGTCATATAATAAGTGTTTGCAATTGTGTTGTAGTCCGAAATCCAGTTTCTTCTCTCGGTCTTAAAATCAAATTCCGGCTTTTTATCAGAAATCCTGAAAGTGCTTTTCAGTCCTCCGACGTAGTTTACGGGAAGTATAGTTTCGACTATAAATGATGTTGTTTCGTGAGGCTTTAACTCCATATATGCACATGTATCTGTTGTTATGCTGCCTGTTTCACCTTTGCAAATCGGCGTGCCTATAATATTATTATCTTCATCGCGCAGGGCTATAATTATATTAGCGGTAGTTGCTGCATCATAATTGAAGTATCTGGTTTTTGAATCGTCGTTTCTGATTTTCAGATTATACCGCGTTGAAACACCATAGTTGCCCATGCTGCATGCTATACCGTTATTGTTTATTATATTGCCATTTTTGTCCCGTGCTTTTAGTGTATAGTTTGGTGAATAATTATCTGCTGTCACGCCGCTTTCGGATATGTATTCTTTTGAATCACTATGGTAGTTATCAAATATCCATACATTATCACGTTCGCTTTGCGGTACATTTTTTCCGTAATAATTTAGTTTGTCATTGTCGATGTATTTAAGCTGCAGCATGTCTGATTCAACCGTAATATACTTAGCCCAAATATCATCCTGCGGATTTAAATTTGTTACCCACTCATTTGTCACTACGTCATTAAAGAATTGATTTGAAAATGTTACCGGCAGATACTGACCATCGGGAGTATTATTGTCAATTGTGTATTCAAGCTCTGCGTTAACTTCGGGAAGACTGTCTGCAATTCCTTTGTGGCATCTGTCACGCATATAAGTGCCGTAACTGACTTTTGAGCTTTCAAAGCCGCTTCTGTCACCAAGATTACCGTCTTGGGATTTAAGCTCAACAACATTCATATCAATCAAACCGCTTTTTAGCTCAGTGTCAGCGGTTATAAATATTGGAAGAACCATGCTGCACGCGGCATAATCGTTTAGGTATTGACTGAGCCATACGGTTTCTCCCTTTTTTATATTAATGGTAACCGGGATATAATTTCTGTTTGTGAAAGTTTTGCTGCTATGCAGTTCCTTTATATCACTTTTAAGCATAGTGGCACAGGCGTTTAAGCCGCCCCAGTTGGTTGTATCAAATAATATTTCACCATTAGTGTTTTCATAGCGTCTTACCACAGGAGTTTCACATGCGGCGTTATTAATAACCAGCACTGAATCTTCTTTCGCCTTTATTTCGACATCAAGTTCAACGTCAAAGGCAAGTCCGCTGGGATTATAAAAGTTATCAAATCCATATGTATAATTAATATGAGATAAGTACAAATAGTATTTGTCAGGCGTAAGGTTTTCGTTATTCATTGTATATCTCGGATTCGGGTTCGGAGCTCCGGCGAGAGTATCACGGCTAATCCCTTCGGTGTTGTTACAATATATAAATTTTCCTCCGCCTTTTGGTATAAATTTGAGTTCTTGCGCTTCAATCAGACCGTCGATGTTTGCGGCATAAGCGTTTATGGTTTGGAACGTTAGAATAGCTAATGCAATAATAGCAAAAAGCAATAATTTGATATATGACTTTTTTAATATGTTAAAATTATTCTTTATCATATTAACCTCCTGATTTTTGTATATTTATATAAGTTAGACTAAAAATACCAAAAAAAGTTCCTGATATAATGAATTTTTATGTTATAATTTATATAAGAACATATAAATAATAAAAATTGTATAAATTATTAAAAAACAACAATTGGGATTTTATGCAGTCATACAATATTTGTTAGTATAATTAAAAATCAGATAAAAAACTGTATAAAATAAAAAATTTGTACTTGACTTATTAAAAAATATTATGTATTATATTATAGACGTTTAAAAAACGGTCTAATTTTTTGCATTAAAGGAGCGGTATTTATGTATATGAAAGAAGTAGTTGTTCAGAATCAGGTTGGGCTGCATGCGAGACCTGCAACTTTCTTTATTCAAAAGGCAAATGAATATAAATCCAGTATTTGGGTTGAGAGTGAGGACAGAAAGGTTAATGCTAAGAGTTTGCTTGGGGTACTTTCTCTTGGAATAACAAAGGGTCATACTATCACAATCAGTTCTGAAGGTCCGGACGAGGAAGATGCTGTTAACGATTTGGTTAATCTTATTTCTTCTAATTTTGCATAAACTGCTTCATATGTTATATCATAAACTATATTTTGATTTTTGATTGAGAGTGAGCTGCATGAGTAGTTTACTCTTTTTTGGTTGTATTTAGTTACTAATCGGAGGTGATAAAGTATGGATAATGAAACTCTGCTCAGAATTAAAGAAAAGCTAAAAACACTGCCTATGTCGCCCGGTGTATATTTGATGAAGAATAAGGAAGGAAAAATAATATATGTCGGAAAAAGTAAGGTTCTTAAAAACCGTGTGAGTTCGTATTTTATTAATTCTAAAAGTCATAACACAAAAACAAAGAAGATGGTCAGCAATGTTGATGACTTTGATTATATGATTACCGATAGTGAGGTTGAAGCCCTTATTCTTGAATGTAATCTAATCAAAAAGTATATGCCGAAGTATAATATTCTTCTTAAAGATGACAAGCAGTATCCTTATATTAAAATCACCGCCAAAGAAGAATATCCGAGAATATTTATAACAAGAAAACTTGTCAAAGACGGCTCAAAATATTTCGGACCGTATATGAGCGCGTCAAATACGAAAGAAACATTGGAAGTCATAAAAAAACTGTTTAAAATCAGAAGCTGTAACAAAGTCTTGCCGAGAGATATAGGAAAAGACAGACCGTGCCTGTATTATCATATAGGTCAGTGTAGCGCACCATGCGCGGGTATGATTTCTAAGGAAGAATATTCAGAGATGTTCAGTCAGATTGCTTCAGTTTTAAACGGTAATTATTCAGTACTGACTGACGCATTAACCGAAAAAATGTACAAGGCATCCGAAAATTTAGAGTATGAAAAGGCAGCAGGATATCGTGACAGAATAAATCATTTGAAGGCTCTTGATGAAAAACAAAAGATTATTTCAAGCAACAAAGATAACCGTGATGTAATTGGACTTTTTAAAGACGATAATGATGCTTGCGTACAGGTTTTTTATATGCGCGGCGGAAAAATGCTCGGTTCAGAGTATCATGTGTTTGAGGCTTGCGAGGACAGTGAATCTGAGTTGATTTTGAGCTTTGTAAAGCAGTTTTATTTTAACTCGACTAACCTGCCGAAGGAAATATTACTTCCTGTCGAAATTGAAGATAAATCGGAAATTGAGCAGTGGCTGTCTGAAAGAAAAGGGAGCAAAGTGTCTTTAGCAGTACCGCAAAGAGGCGACAAAGCACATAGCGTAGCTATGGTTAGCAGAAACGCTGAAGAATCTCTTAAAATTCATAAATTTAAGCGTGATAAAGAACAAACAGACCAAAATGAAATACTCAGTTCGCTTATGAAGACACTTAATCTTAAAAATGTACCGCATAGAATTGAAAGCTATGATATTTCAAATATATCAGGTAAGGGAAGTGTTGGTGTTTGTGTTGTGTATAACAATGCCAAACCTCTTAAATCGGCATACAGAAAGTTTAATATAAAGACTGTAGATGGTGCAAATGATTATGAGAGTACCAGAGAGGTTATTTTCAGAAGAATTAATGAGGCGTATAAAGAAGATGATTTGATAAGTGAGGGTAAACTTGAAAAATATAATGCAAAGTTTTTGCCTTTGCCGGATTTGATTTTATTAGACGGCGGAAAAGGTCATGTGAATTTTATACGTGAATTGTTTGATACAATGGGAGAAGATATACCTGTGTACGGACTCGTAAAAGATGACAAGCACAGGACGCGTGCTTTGACGGACAATGACAGTGAATTTGTTATAGACAGAGACAGTGAGTTGTTTAAGTTTCTGACAAGAGTGCAGGATGAAGTTCATAGATACGCCATTACTGCATTCAGAAAAAAACATGAAAAATCAAATATTAAAAGTGAACTTGACAATATTCCCGGCGTCGGACCTAAAAAGAGAAACAGACTTCTTATGTATTTTAATTCAGTAGAGCGGATAAAAAAAGCCTCATCCGATGAATTATGTACTGCTGTTGATAAACGTACCGCTGAGAGTGTTTACAATTATTTTCATAATAATTTATAAAAATATAAATTTAACAATAAAATGCTTGCATTAATAATTGATTAGAGTTATAATTAAATTCAATATGTAAAAGTGGTATTTTTTAGCTTTTTATATTTTAGTTTTGCATATAAAATATTTGATATAATGTATGAAAGCAGAATGAGGCTCCATAGATATAGATGCACTCATTATTAATTTTGTTATTATAACTTGGAGGTTGAACATGGGAATAAAAGGCGTAATTGAAAAAATAATAGGAACTTACAGCGACAGAGAACTTAAAAAAATTAATCCCATTGTAGATAAGGTTTTATCATATGATGCAGCAATGCAGTCAAAGAGCGATAAAGAACTTAAAGAAATGACACATGAGTTTAAAAATCGCTTGGCAAAAGGTGAGGCTTTAGATGACATTTTGCCTGAGGCATTTGCTGTTTGCCGTGAGGCTGCGTGGAGAGTTTTAGGAATGAAGCACTTTCCGGTGCAGGTTCTCGGCGGTATTGTATTGCATCAGGGCAGAATTGCTGAGATGAAAACAGGTGAAGGTAAGACGCTTGTTGCAACTCTTCCGGCTTATCTGAATGCTTTGACAGGTAAAGGAGTTCATATAGTAACGGTTAACGATTACTTGGCAAAGCGCGACAGTGAGTGGATGGGAAAGCTGTATAGTTTTCTCGGTCTCAGTGTGGGTTTGATTATCCATGATATGGATAATACGCAGAGAAAAGCAGCATATGATGCAGATATCACGTATGGCACCAATAACGAAATGGGTTTTGATTATCTGCGTGATAATATGGTTATATATAAAGAAAACAAGGTTCAGCGCGGACATAATTACGCTATTGTAGATGAGGTAGACAGTATCTTAATAGATGAGGCGCGTACACCGCTTATTATTTCAGGTATAGGAGATAAGTCTACTGATTTGTACACTCAAGTTGACCACTTTGCAAAAACCTTAAAGTTTAAGAAGGTCATTGAGACAGACTCAAAAGTTGAAGTTGAAGATGAGGACGAGCTTAATAACTACGACTATATTGTTGATGAAAAGGCAAAAACAGCTATGCTCACACCAAAGGGTGTAAAAAAGGCGGAGGCAGCTTTTAATATCGAAAATTTGACCGATCCTGCAAACATGACTTTATCACATCATATTAATCAGGCTATTAAGGCTATCGGGGTTATGAAAAAGGATAAGGACTATGTTGTAAAAGACGGTGAAGTTATCATTGTTGATGAATTCACAGGCCGTATGATGTTCGGCAGACGTTATAACGATGGTTTGCATCAAGCCATAGAAGCAAAAGAAGGCGTTACGGTTGAGAATGAAAGTAAAACGCTTGCTACGATTACGTTCCAGAATTATTTTAGGTTATACACAAAACTTTCGGGTATGACAGGTACGGCTCAGACAGAGGAAGAGGAGTTTCAGGAAATATACAGACTGGATGTTATTGTTATACCCACAAATAAGCCGCTTGCGAGAGCTGACGAGCATGACAGCGTATACAAAACAGAAGATGCAAAATTCAATGCGGTTATAGAAGACGCAATTGCCGCTCATGAGAAAGGTCAGCCAGTTCTAATCGGTACAGTGTCAATTGAAAAGTCTGAGAAATTGAGCAAAATGCTAAGAAAGCGCGGTATCAAGCATAATGTGCTTAATGCAAAGTTCCATGATAAGGAAGCAGAAATTGTAGCTCAGGCAGGAAAGAAAGGTGCGGTTACTATCGCCACAAACATGGCTGGACGTGGTACAGATATTGTGCTTGGCGGTAATGCTGAGTTCTTGGCAAAAGCTGAAATGGAAAAGCAAGGTTATACAGAAGAGCTTATTAATGAGGCTACCGGATTTGCCGAGACAGATAATGAAGAGATACTTGAAGCAAGAAAGGTCTTTAAAGAACTTAATGATAAATTCAAAGCAGAGATTGAGCCTGAACAGAAAGAGGTTCTTGCTGCCGGCGGATTGAATATAATGGGTACCGAAAGACACGAGAGCAGACGTATAGATAACCAGCTTCGCGGTCGTGCCGGTCGTCAGGGAGATGTCGGTCATTCAAAGTTTTATATTTCGCTTGAAGATGAACTTATGCGATTGTTTGCTCCGGAGCGCATTACAAAAGTAATGAACACTTTAGGTCTTGAGGATGACGATGCAATTGAGAGTAAGATGCTTTCAGGTGCGATTGAGACCGCACAGGAACGTGTTGAGGGTAAGAATTTTGATATCAGAAAAAACGTTCTTCAGTTTGACGATGTTAACAATCAGCAAAGAGAAATAATATATAAGCAGCGTAACCAGGTTCTTGACGGAAGCGATTTAAGAGATAATATAATGAAAATGATGAAGGATGTATTTGCAAGCGTTGCTTCTTTGTATATAGGCGACAAGGT
>CAOKIL010000052.1 GCA_948468535.1 uncultured Eubacteriales bacterium | reverse complement strand
TTGGGAAGCAGTATTAATCTTTTGGTCGAGATTACTGCTTCCTGTTTTTTGTTTTACTTTTATTCATTGAATACCTCCCATCTTTGTTGTCGCAAATCGCGACTGAATACAGCCTAGCCCAGTTGCGCGCGCCAGACCCGCGCGCTAAACCCAAATGCTGCGCATGATTATGTGGTTATTTTAAAATTCATCAAGGCTTTGGTGACATTGCCGCCGCGGTAGGCAAGGCGGACGTGGTCACACATCTTTGATGTGTGGTGGCAATCAGTAACTATTGTTCAACAAATTATGCAATGCCGTTCATATGAATACGCAAATCAGGGGACGGCTAATTTATTAAAGGCAAAGCCTTGATGAATTAACCACAAACTAAAAAAGTGCATCAGCAAAGCTGACGCACAAAAAACGCAGCTTTGCTCTCCTTGAGATTATAGGAATATCATAAACATAAAAAAGCATGATAAATCAAAGCATACGTTTTTATCTGAAACGATCGCTTTTTTATATCTATTAACCTATAATCTCATAGATACTATATCACACTTTTTTGCATTTGTAAAGGAAAATTTTTTCAGAACCTCCAAAGAAAAACGCTTTATGCTCAGGGGTCTTAGGGGATGAAATCCCCTATATCCAAAAAACAGGATTTTTACAGAATATTATATAATCCTGTAAAAAACCTGTTTTGTTAAACTAATTCAAATTTTCAGGAAACAGAGATTATTTCTCGTCGTTCCATGAATAGAGCTTTCTGATTTCAGCACCTACATGCTCAAGCTGATGATTAGCCTTGATTCTTCTTGTTGCATTGAAGTGCGGGCGGCTTACTGCATTTTCAGTAATCCAGCTCTTTGCAAATGTACCGTCCTGAATCTCTGCCAGAACCTTCTTCATCTCTTTCTTTGTTTCCTCAGTGATGATTCTCTTGCCTATCTCATAGTCACCGTATTCAGCCGTGTCAGAGATTGACGCTCTCATCTCGCTGAATCCGCCGTGATAAATGAGGTCAACGATGAGCTTCATCTCATGGATACACTCAAAGTATGCGTTCTGCGGGTCATAACCTGCTTCAACCAATGTTTCAAATCCTGCCTGCATCAGGGCTGTAACACCGCCGCAGAGAACTGCCTGCTCACCGAACAAGTCAGTCTCGGTCTCCATCTTGAATGTTGTTTCAAGCACTCCGGCTCTTGCACCGCCGATACCTGCGGCATAAGCAAGACCTATATCCATAGCGTTGCCTGTAGCGTCCTGTGCAACAGCAACCAGACACGGAACCCCCTTACCTGCAACATACTCGCTGCGTACTGTGTGACCGGGACCTTTCGGCGCGATCATTATTACATCAACATCCTTAGGCGGAGTGATGAGCTGGAAGTGAATATTAAATCCATGTGCAAAAGCAAGAACCTTGCCCGGTTCGAGATTCGGTTCGATACACTCTTTGTAGAGTTTTGCCTGCTTCTCGTCATTAATAAGAATCATGATAAGATCAGCCTTTTTTGCAGCCTCGTCTGATGTATAAACCTCAAAACCTGCTTCTTCAGCAGTTTTCCATGACTTGCTGCCCTCGTAAAGACCGATGATAACGTTAACACCGCTCTCTTTGAGGTTAAGCGCGTGTGCGTGACCCTGGCTTCCGTAGCCGATGACTGCAACGGTTTTGTTATTGAGTAAGCCCAAGTTACAGTCGCTTTCATGATACAATTTTGCCATTTTTAATTCCTCCAATATCTTATATGTAGTTAATTATTTTTCAAATGTTCTGCTTTTTCTGCCTCTGTTGCCGTACCGCGCTTTAATCCGGTCAGACCTGTGCGAACCAGTCCCTCTATCTGGAACTGCTCCATCAAGTTAATAAACGCGTCTATCTTGCTCGGACCGCCTGTGAGTTCAAGGGTCAAAAGCTCGCGTGATACATCAACTATATTAGCTCTGAATATTTCAGCCATCTGCATAATAGAAGCAGAATCCTTTGCGTTAACTTTTATCAAAACATGCTCGCGCAGAACTGCTGTTTCCTTATGCAGCTCGCAGATATGCTTTACATCTTCAAGCTTTGCAAGCTGGTTCTGAATCTGATGAAAGGTATTCTCATCAGCATGAGTAACAATCGTCATGCGTGAAATTTTCGGGTTTTCCGTCTCACCGACAGAAAGACTGTCTATGTTGTACATACGTCTGGTAAACAAACCCGATATACGGCTCAGAACACCGGCATGGTTTTCAACGTAAATTGACAGAACGTGCATTTCCTTCTTATCACTCATTTACTTGTCCTCCTTACCGCTTTGATTATCATCAGAAGGTATTTCGATTTCAAGAATCGGCTCTTCTATAGACTGTCCGCCCGGAACCATGGGAAGAACCGTATTATCCTGATGTATTATACAATTAATAACGCTCGGCTTATCCTTAGAGTCAAGCGCACTCTTAACAGCCGCACGGAGTTCATCAACATTTCTGACTGTATATCCGTTTGCGCCGAGACCCTCTGCAACCTTGTCATAATCAGTCTTTTTGTTAAGGGTTGTGTTTGAAAACCTCTCGTCATAGAACAGTCTCTGCCACTGACGAACCATACCGAGTACGTTGTTGTTCATGATAACATCAATAACCGGAAGTTCTTCTTTTGCAGCGGTTGACAGCTCCTGAAGGTTCATATGGAAGCATCCGTCACCGGTGATATTTACAACGCGGTTTTCAGGATGAGCAGCCTGAACTCCTATTGCCGCTCCGAGACCAAAACCCATTGTACCCAAACCGCCGGATGACACAAAGTGCCGCGGATTTTCAACACCGTAATACTGAGCCGACCAAATCTGGTGCTGTCCTACATCCGTTACCAAATATGCATCGTCTCCGACAGCATTTTTGATTTCTTCAATTATAACCTTCGGCGAGAACACCTCTCTGCCTTTATGCTGAACAGGATATTCTTTCTTCCATTCCGCAATCTGAGCCATCCACTCATCATGATTAACCTTTGAAAGTCTCTTGTTCAGCTCGTCAAGCACGGCTTTGGCATCGCCGATAATATGAGCGTCTGTATTGATATTCTTGTTTATCTCGGCTCTGTCAACATCTATATGTATGACCTTTGCGTTTCTTGCAAAAGTATTCGGGTCACAAATAACTCTGTCCGAGAATCTTGCGCCGACTGCAATAATCAAATCACAGTTCTTAACAGCAAGTGAAGTAACTTTTGTGCCGTGCATACCAATCATGCCGGTAAACGCCTCGTCACTTGCCGGAAACGCACCAAGCGCCATAAGCGACAGTGTAAGCGGACTGTCTATTGTCTTTTGGAACTTATGCAGTGCATCTGACGCGCCTGAGGCTATGACACCGCCGCCTGCGTAAATCAAAGGACGCTCGGCGTTATGTATAAGCTCAACCGCCTTGTCAAAGTCGCTGCTTTCGCTCTCTATTTTATAATTATCAATTTTCTCCGGGATATGCTTCTCATACTCAGCAAGCGCAGCAGTTGCGTCCTTGGTAATATCGATAAGGACAGGACCGGGTCTGCCGGACACCGCAATTTTAAACGCCTTTCTGAAAATCGGAGCTATATCTTCCGCTTTTTTAATAAGAAAATTATGTTTAGTAATCGGCATAGTTACACCGACAATATCTATCTCCTGGAATGTATCTCTGCCGAGCCAATTGGTGGCAACGTTACAAGTCACGGCAATCATAGGAATAGAATCCATATAAGCCGTAGCAATACCTGTAACCAGATTAGTAGCACCGGGACCTGATGTCGCAAAACAAACTCCGACCCTTCCGGTACTGCGTGCATAACCATCGGCGGCATGTGCAGCGCCCTGCTCATGAGCTGTCAAAATGTGCTTAATCTTATGTGAGTACTTATAGAAAGCATCATAGACGTTCAGGATAGTACCTCCCGGATATCCGAAAACCGTGTCAACACCCTGCTCAAGCAAACATTCCATAATAATATCGGCACCGTTTTTCTGCATTTAAACACATCTCCTTTACAATAAAATATATATAACAAAACACATCGATAGATTTTCGCTATTTGTTTATTATACCGCTATGACAGCGCAATGTCAATATTTCAGTCGTCAAATTTTCTACAAATTTAACTGTGTATTAAAAAGATTTTTTGTATTTACATATTTTTACTAATATGGTAACATAACATAGATATTAGAGATTTTGCGTCATAATCCCTAATATCTAATTCCTATTACCTATGTTGAAAGGAGTGTATTTCTTGATTGATATAAAATACACATTAATCAAGAAATAAAACAAAACAATGGTATTTTTAGAACTATTCATCACATTTGCCAAAGTCGGGGTAATGACATTCGGCGGCGGCTACGCCATGCTCCCCATTCTGGAGCGTGAGGTTGTCGAAAATAAGAAATGGGCAACCAATGACGAGCTGCTCAATTACTTTGCAGTCGGTCAATGCACACCGGGTATAATCGCAGTTAACACTGCAACTTTTATCGGCTACAAGTACAAAGGCATTCGAGGCGCAATCTGTGCGACTGCCGGAGTTATCTTTCCGTCACTTGTTATAATCACTATTTTGGCAGCGTTTCTTCAAAACTTCGCCGAGATACCTGTTGTTATCCATGCCTTTGACGGTATACGCGCTGTTGTTGGCGCTTTGGTTATCAATGCAGTAATAAAATTCTTTAAGTCGGGCGTTAAAGACCTGACAGGGTTCTTTATATTCATCGCCGCATTTATCGTTGCAGGACTGCTCGGTATTTCTTCAATATATGTGGTTATTGGCGCGTTAATCGTTGGACTTATAGCCGGCAAACTTGGGAGGTGCAAAGAATAATGTCTGTAATTCAAACTCTTGCATTGCTGTTTTACGAATTCTTCAAAACAGGACTGTTCGCAGTCGGCGGAGGACTTGCAACTCTTCCGTTCCTCTATAATATCTCTGACAGATATCCAAACTGGTTCAACTATGGCGATTTGGCAAATATGATTGCCGTGTCGGAATCAACGCCGGGACCTATGGGCGTTAACATTGCAACGTATACAGGATTCTCAACCGAGGGTATCTTAGGCGCTCTGACCGCAACAATCGGTCTGGTACTGCCATCGCTCATTGTGATAATCATAATTGCGCACTTCCTCAAAAAGTTTGAGGAAAGCAGAATAGTCAAACATGCGTTCTATGGGCTTCGCCCTGCCGTTGCGGGACTTATTGCCGTGGCTGCGCTTCAGGTGCTTACAGTCTCGGTTTTAGACCTTGACGCATATGCTGCGACAAAGAATTTTATGAGCATTTTTGATTGGCGTTCACTTATTATCTGTGCTGCCGCATTTGTTCTGATGAGAATTAAAAAACTCAAAAAAGTTCATCCGATTGTGTACATTCTTGGCGGAGCAGTAGTTGGTATTTTTGTTTTTTGAGGTAACCAAATGTCGAATTTATGGATATTACTCGTTGTCGCATACGGAATACTCAAGGGTATGCGCGATGTTTTTAAAAAACGAGCTATGGAAAAAAGCTCCGTTATGGAGGTTCTGTTTTTCTATACTCTGATTTCATTTATACTCGTCATACCGCAGTGCGGCGATGCACTGGACGCCGAGCCGATTGAGCTGACACTGACCTTTATCAAGTCACTTGCCATTTTTGTGGCTTGGATTTGCTCGTTTAAGGCGATAAATCAGGTTCCTATCAGCTTTTACGGCGTTATGGATATGGCAAGCGTAATATTTTCAACGCTGCTTGGTGTTCTTGTACTGCATGAGACGATGACTCCTATGCGCTGTTTCGGCTTTGCTCTTGTCCTTGTCGGACTGTATTTGGTTAATCTGAAAAAGTCCGGCGGAGACAGAAAAATCAAAGCCAAATACATAATAATGATACTGATTTCGTGCCTGTTCAACGCAATATCCGGCACATTTGACAAAATTCTGATGCAGACAATGACAAGCAGTCAGCTTCAGTTCTGGTACATGCTGTTTCTGACGCTCATGTATGCCATATATATGATTGCGACAAAAACCCGGCTCGACTTCAGGGCAGTATACAAGAATCTGTGGATTCCGCTGCTCGCAGTGCTTTTTGTAATAGGCGACAAAGTGCTGTTTATAGCCAACCGCGACCCAAACAGCCATGTTGTTGTAATGACTCTTATTAAACAGTGCTCCGTTCTGGTCACTATTATAGGCGGCAGACTTATGTTTAACGAAAAAAACATACTGTACCGCATATGCTGTGCGTTGATAATAATTGCCGGAATCATGGCAGCCACTGCTTCGTCAGTTTAATTAATTATTCATTTGACTATTATTTTCGGGCAGCTGCATAGCTGCCCTTAATTACTTTATTTTGTGAATCCTTGTTTTTACTCTAATCAGGTTTGTTTAAACTAAATCATAAAAACACTTCATTAAATCAGTTTATAACGTTAAATACAATGTATAGCCAGTATTTAAATATTGACAAAAAACAACGTATGTGATATTTTATAAGTATATTATAATAATTCTAAGGAGAGATTTAGATGAAAAGAAGATTAGTTTCGTTGATTATGGTAACAGCAATGATATTATCATTATTGCCAATCTATACGATTACTGTATCAGCATACGGCGGTGGATCTGGAACATCCTCAAATCCGTATATTATAAGTTCAGCTGAACATCTCAAAGAATTGGCTGATAGTGCTAAGTATAACCCTATCAGCGGATATTTTAAGGTCACGGCTGATATTGATTTAGATGGCAGCGATGATAACTGGACCCCTATCGGTAAAAGTGAAAGCCTATCTTTTGACGGTACATTTGACGGCGGCAGTCATACCATAAGCGGTTTGTACATAGATACTTACGAAGATTATCAGGGTTTGTTCGGATATAACCGCGGTACAATTAAAAACATCACCGTTTCCGGAACTGTAAAAGGTTATAATTATGTTGGCGGAATAGTTGCATACAATTTTGGTACAATTGAAAATTGTAATAACACAGGAACGATTTCCGGCAGCAATTATGTGGGCGGTGTTATAGGATACAACAGCGGTTATGAAGGATATAGCAACGGCACTGTTAAAAACAGTTATAATTTAGGTTCAGTCACAGGATCCGAAAATGTAGGCGGTTTTGTCGGATATAATAATTCATACGGTACAATACAAAATTGTTATAATACCGGCTCGGTTTCAGGTGATAGTAGTTATGTAGGCGGTTTTGTCGGATATAACGATTCAAACGCTGCAATACAAAATTGTTATAATACAGGTTCTGTTTCAGGCAGCTTTTATAATACAGGGGCAATCGCCGGTTCAAACCGAGGTACTATACAAAAGTGCTATTACTCATCCGATTCTGCAATCGGAGGTATTGATTCAAGTGATATAAAGGGTTCGGCTGAAAAGCTGACAGAGACTCAATTTATAGATCAAGATAGCTTTGATGGATGGGATTTTTCAAGTACATGGGAAATCAGCACGCTTTTTAATCGTCCGGTTTTGTCTAAAAATCATGAATGGTATGAAATATCTGACCTGTCAACTCTGGAAAACTTCCGTGACTATGTAAATTCCGGTAATAACAGCTCCGGATATTTTAAGGTCACAGCAGATATTGATTTAAGAAATAATAGCTGGACGCCAATCGGAACATATATTGATGACAGTAATAATATACCTTTTTCAGGTATATTTGAAGGCGCTAATCATACGATAAGCGGTCTAAATATAAATTCTCCAAACAGCTATCAAGGATTGTTTGGGTACAATATGGGAACAATTAAAAATATAACGGTTTCAGGAACTGTTAACGGCAGCAGTTATGTTGGCGGTGTAACCGCAAGTAATGGCGGAACAGTAGAAAACTGTTACAGTAATATTAATGTTACCGGTACTGAATATATCGGCGGCATAGTTGGAGATAATACCGGCACAGTAAAAAATTGTTATACTACCGGCGCTGTTGAAGGCAGTCATGCAGGAGGCATAGCCGGATTAAACAGTTCTGCAATTGAAAATTGCTATAGTACCGGAAATGTGTCCGGCGGAAGTTATGCGGGAGGCATAGCCGGATTAAACAGTTCTGCAGTTAAAAACTGCTATAGTATCGGTCTGATTTCAGGTGAAAGTTATGTTGGCGGAGTACTCGGAAATAACAATTCAGGCACAGTGACAAATTGTTATTATCTTACAGATTCTGCGATCGGAGGAATCAATGGAACAGATACAGAAAATTCGGCAGAGAGCAAGACAGAAGCGGAATTTGCAGGAGGAGAAATAGCATATATCTTGCAGAAAAGTCAAAGCGACAACTCACAAGTTTGGGGTCAAAACTTATCATCCGGAACAAAGGATTCTTATCCTGTTTTGTCTTCTGATACAAGTAAGAAGGTATATAAGACAGATTTTATGCAAAAGAGCAGCGCTGACGCAAGCGAGTATGAAAAGTATCGTACGCTTTACAGTAACGCTGTCCGTGGAAATGATTTTGAACTTGACTTCCCAACTACTGACGGCAGACTTACATATTGGTCAAAATCTAAGGATAATCCGAGTAATTATAACTATAAAACAAATGATGAAAGAGATATTACTCTTTATCTCATGTACGGACCGTTATTTGAGGGTGATGGTACAGAGGAAAGTCCGTATCTTATTCCTGATCTTAAAACACTCAAAGAATTCCGTGATTTTATAAATGCGGGTAACAGTGCAGAGGGCAAGTGGCATAGACTTACAGACAATATTGACCTTGGCGGCATTGACTCGAACGGGAACGGTATTAATACCAATCAATGGACGCCGATAGGTACATACGGCAAGTCATTCAAAGGTATATTTGATGGAAGCGGTTATAAAATTAGCGGTTTGTATATAAATTCCTCAAATGACTATCAAGGATTGTTTGGCTCTAATGACGGAACCGTTAAAAACCTTACTGTTTCAGGTTCAGTAACAGGCAGACGCAATGTAGGAGGTATAATCGGAAGTAATACTACCAACGGTAGAGCAGAAAATTGCCATAATATTTGTACCGTTACAGGCAGCAGCAGTAATGTAGGCGGCATTATAGGATATAACAGTTATGGTACAGTAGAAAATTGCTACAATAGTGGTTTGATTTCAGGCAACAATACTGTTGGCGGTGTGATTGGAAGCAGTAACGGATATACTACAGTAAAAAAATGCTATAATACAGGAAGTGTTTCCGGCAACAGCGAGATAGGCGGTGTAATAGGAAATAATAGTGGTACATTAGAAAACTGCTATAACGTTGGCGCAGTTACGGGCAACAGCAACCGTACCGGCGGTGTAGTAGGATATGCATGGAGCCAGCCGATAAAAAATTGCTATAATATCGGAACAGTTACTTGCAGCGGCAGTAATGTAGGAGGTGTTATAGGATATAAAAGCAGCAGCTGCACGATAGCAAACTGCTATTACTTAAACGGAACTGCAAGCGGCGGCATTAGCGGCAGTGACACTGATGGTGTAACTAAGAGCATGACAGAATCGGAATTGGCAGTTCAAAGCAATTTCAATGATTGGGATTTTACTAACGTTTGGGAAATTAGTGAAATCTATAACAGACCGGTGCTAAAGGAAATTCCTGAGGGTGAAGTTAAGCTTTTCGAGGGTGACGGTACAGAGGAAAGTCCGTATCTTATCCCTGATTTATTAACTCTTGAGAATTTCAGCACATATATAAATGAAGGAAATACCGGCGAAAATGAGTATTTCAAAGTTACCAAAGATATTGATATGTCATCAAAGTACGGTGACGGTGGCGAGAAATGGACTTCAATCATCGGATTTTCCGGTAATTTTGACGGCGGCGGTCACACTATAAAAGGTTTATATATAAATGATCAGAACAATAATGGCAACAGCAGTTTGTTCAATACCAATAACGGAACAATAAAAAATCTGCGTGTAAGCGGCACAATAATAAACGCTCACACAACTGGCGGCATAGCAATGACAAATAGCAGCGGCGCAACTATAGAAAACTGTATTTCAGCAGTTGATATTTCAACTGACGGAAGTGCGATTGCCGGCGGTATTATTGGAACAAACGACGGCACGATAATAAACTCTTACAGTACGGGCAATATTACAAACGGCGGAGGAATCGCCGGAATAAACAGCGATACAATAACAAACTGCTATTATTTAAAAACCGATAATATAAATAACATATTAAACGCTGTTGGAAATAATAAAAACACAAACGCTAATGCGGTGACCGCATATAACAAGACTTCAGAAGAATTTGCTTCAGGCGAAGTTGCATGGTTGCTGCAAAATGGTCAGACAGCTCAACGCTGGGGACAAGATTTAACTTCACAAAACAAAGACAGATATCCTGTTTTGTCAAGCTCTGCGAATAAAAAGGCGCTGAAAATCACATTCGCCACAAAAGAAAATCCTTCTTATTCGGTCTCATATACAAATCCGAACAGTACCGTTTCGCTTCCGGCTGAGCCAACAGGCACGAGTACGTCTGCATTTTATAAATGGTCTCAAACAAACAGTTCAGACGGTGACGAATTTACAGCCAAAACAATTGTTACCAATGATATAACGGTTTACGCTGTAGGCAAAGAAATGTACGGTGAAAACGATAATGAAAAATCAATCACCACTACCTATGGTACAGCTATAGAAAAAAACTTGTCCGATTATATTATATATGCAGGCGGCACAACATCAGTGAATAAATTCACATACACAATTGAAAGCGGAAATGAAACTAAGTTAGGCGCATCAATAAAAAATGATAAACTTACAATACCAAACACCGCTGCGGCTGACAAATACACTCTTACTGTTAAAGCGGCTGAAAAACAACCGCAAATTGCATTGTTTTCTGTTGATTACGGTACAAGTGATGTTATTTTTGACATATCTGTTACAATAAATACAGCAGAACTTACAGTTAAAAGTATAACTGCCGAAAATAGACAATATGACGGCACAGATACGGTTAGTATCACCGACATAACTTTGGACGGAATTATAAACAATGATGATGTTAAAGTTAATACCGAGAATTTGAAAGGAACACTCAGCAGTTCAAACGCAAATCATTACACTGAGGTGACACTTCCGACATTGTCGCTCGCGGGTGATAAGGCGGCAAATTATACGATTACTCAGCCAAACGGTGCGGTTAAAACAAATGTTACAATAGAAAAAGCCGACGGCAGTGCAAGTGTCACAATGGCAGATTATAACAACGATAATGCAGCAGCGGTTAATCCGGTTCCTGTATCTGATACACATGGTACAGATAACGTAACTTATCAATATAAGGTTAAAGATGCGGATGACAGTACATATACAAGTACCAAGCCGATAAATCCGGGTGAATATACTGTTAAGGCAACCTTTGCTGAGACGACCAATTATAAGACAATCGTAGTTACGAATAATTTTACTGTTACGGAATCCATACCTCCAACGAGTTCGCCAAGCCCAACAGCAGAACCAACAGCAACACCAACAACCGAACCAACGCCGACGGCAACAGCAGGTTCAACGGTTGAACCAAGCCCAACAACGGATGTTAATCCAACTGCAACACCGACATCAGAACCAACGCCGACGGCAACAGCAGGTTCAACGGTTGAACCAAGCCCAACAACGG
>CAOKIL010000051.1 GCA_948468535.1 uncultured Eubacteriales bacterium | reverse complement strand
GGCATATCTTAGGGTATTATGACTTGATGAACGATATCGCGGATCAGAATTTTTCAGAGGACGACGTAATATATATATTTATAAAAGAAGAAACAGAAATGCTGCGTAAAATAACTGAGTGCCAAAATATCAGCGAATATTTTGACTATCTGCCAAATGTTCAGTTTAAGAGAAAACCGACTGTCAGAACCACGGACGAGGTTCTGAAGTATGCGTCAGACATCATCTCCGACCTACGCAAAACCGCAAAGAGCGAGTTCTCAAAGCCTGGGTTTATGAACTACAAAAGTATTGATGCGGCATCTGACGCACTGATAAAGCTCTATCCGAGGGTTAAAACTCTAAAAAACATCGTGCTTATGCTGATACGCGAGCATACAAAGCTGAAACGCAAAAACTCGTACCTTGACTTCAATGACCTTGAACACGAGCTTATAAATTTGCTGATGAACAACGGCGGCAATCCAACAGATTTCTGCCAAGCCCTGGGCGGCAGGTACAAAGAGATTCTTGTTGACGAGTATCAGGACACTAACAATATTCAGGACACGCTGTTTAGGCTGTTGTCCGGCGGACGCGGTAATATATTCATGGTCGGGGATCTCAAACAGAGTATATACCGGTTCCGAAACGCATCGCCCAAACTATTCCTTGATAAGTATATCGAGTTCGGAAGCTGCCCTGACAGCAGCGGACACTTAATCAAGCTGTCAAATAACTTCCGCAGCCGTACATCAGTCGTTGACACAGTGAACTTTGTGTTCCGCAGGATTATGAGCAAAGATACGGCGGACATAGATTATACCGAGGACGAATATCTATACGCAAGTGCGGATTATCCGGATTCGGACTGTGAATCAGCATACGGTACAGAAATGCTCATGACAGATGTGCTTGAAGAAAACAGCTACAGCGAGCAGAGTAAAACAGGCAAAATCGCTGCCGCTGACGATAAACGCGAACTTGAGGCAGAAACTATAGCCAAGCGTATTATATCACTGATGTCAGACGACAGCTTTAAAGTGACTGACAAGGAGAGCGGACAGCTCCGCCCTGTTGAGTTCGGTGATATAGTCATACTTTGCCGCTCCGTTAAAAGGTCCGCCCCTGTCTTTGAAAAGGTTTTCTATGAATATGGAATACCCCTAAATTCAAGCTCAGGAAGCGGATTCCTAGACTCAATAGAAGTCAAAACAGTACTTAGCTTTCTGCAAATTATAGACAATCCGCTGCAGGATATACCGCTTGTGGCGGTTCTGCGCTCGCCTATGTTCGGCTTCACCGCGGACGAACTTGCAAAAATCCGTGCAGGCAAGCGAGACGGATATTTTTATGACGCTCTCTGCCATGCGGCATCAGACGGCTGTGCAAAGTCATGCGAATTCAAAACAACCTTTGATGAGCTGCGGCAAAAGTCTGCCTATATGGGTGTATCGGAGCTGATATACCTGATATACAATGAACTCGACTATATGTCAGCCGTCTCGGCAATGCAGGGCGGCGAAATACGCAGGGCAAACCTCAAACTTTTGTTTGACCGCGCTTCTGACTTTGAAAGAACAAGCCTAAAAGGGCTGTTTAACTTTGTGGGTTACTTAGAACATGTCGGTGATATCGGTGCAGACATGGCGCAGGGCAAAACGGCAGCCTTAAACTCATCGGTTCAAATGACCACTATACACAAGTCAAAGGGTCTTGAATATCCTGTTGTGATTCTTGCCAATACCTCAGGCTCAAGATCTCAGACAGACACGTTTGTGTACAACGAACACTCAGGCTTAGGAATGGGCTATGTTGACACCAAGGCACGCATAAAATATACCTCGCTATCTGCCGAGTTAATCAAATATACAAACAAAAAACAATCCTTCGCCGAGGAAGTCCGTCTGCTCTATGTAGCAATGACACGCGCCAAAGAAAAACTGATTATCTCATGCACCAATGAGGGCAGAAGCCAAAAATGGATGCGTCCGTATATAGGCAGAGACGGCGCCGTTGCGCCTGTCTTTATTGAATCAACTGATATATTCAGAGACTGGCTCGTATACGCGTTTCTCGATCATGAAAATGCTGACGCACTCAGAGACCTGATGCAGACTGATGTATCGCAGATACTGCCCGATACAGACGGTGGATATTTTAAGTTTGAATATATAACGAAACAATATTCGCCTGAAAATAAAACCCTATCCATTGCCGAATGTGAACAGCCTGAACAGATCGTGAAGGACAGTGACGATGAACCTCCCGTGATTACTGATCAGAATGTGCGAGATGTGCTGGGCTATAAATATCCGTATGAGGAATATACAAGTATTCCGCTAAAGTTATCGGTAAGCGAGATAAAAGAGCGTATGAATTCAAGAGACGATGAAAATGACGGATATATCCCCAAACACATCAGCATAGCGGACAGGAGCTTTAAGTCAGCGACAAAGCAGAGCGCGGCGGAGACCGGAACAATTACCCACTTTGTCATGCAGCATATTGACCCCGCTCAAACAAACAGCTTAGAACAAGTACAAAGACAGATTTCGGCAATGATGGCAAACGGCGTTATTACTGAGGCTCAATCGCAGACAGTGGACGGAAACTCGGTGTATGAATTCTTTGCGTCCGACATAGGCGGACGAATGAAGAATGCCGCAAATGACGGCAGACTGAGCCGGGAATTTAAATTTCTTATCCCAATCGGCGCGGGTGAAATATACGGACAAACCGACGGCTCGGACTGTGACGAAAACATAATGGTACAGGGTATTGTCGACTGCTTCTTTTTTGAAGACGACGGAATAGTTCTTGTAGACTATAAGACGGATAGCTGCACTGAATCAAGCGCCAAAAGCCGCGCCGAACAATACAGGGTTCAGGCTGATTTTTATGCAAGAGGTCTTGAAATGATATACGGCAAGCCCGTCAAAGAAAAGATAATCTATTTTATGAAGCCCAAAACTGCAGTAATTCTGGACTAAGACGCAAAATAAACGGAGGAAAATATAATTATGAAAGGTTTAATTCTGTCAATAACAGCCGGACAGGGACATAATCAAACAGCAATGGTTTTAAGCGAGCACTTTAACAGTATAGGAATAGAGTGCAAATACCTTGATGTTTATAAATACATCAATCCTGTACTTTCGGATTCGGTTAACAGGCTGTATCTTATGTCAACCAAAAAAATACCAAAGATATACGGCGGCGTATACCGTATGTGCGAAAAACGAAACGTCCATGCTGACGTAGGGATGCGCGGCATAGGCAGGCTTACGAATTCAGTCCTGTCGCGGAGCCTGCTTAGGTTAATCCGAAATGAAAAACCCGACTTTATCATATGCACGCACATATTCGCCGCACTGCTGGTTACTTATCTCTCATCTATTGAATATATAGGTGCAAAGACCATAGGTATCGTGACCGACTTCACTATACACCCGTACTGGGAGGACAGCCTTATGGATTACTACATAACAGCGAGTGAAAGGCTCACTATTCAGGGTGTAAAAAAGGGGTTCCCCGAAAACAAATTTATACCTCTCGGCATACCCATCTCGACAAAGTTCGCCAAAAGTATTGACAAGAATGAAGCAAGAAAGCAACTCGATCTGCCCGACAAACGCACAATACTTGTCATGAGCGGCAGTATGGGATTCGGCAACGTAATACACGAGATTTCAGAGCTGGACAAGCTTGATATGGATTTTCAGATTGTGTCGGTATGCGGCAACAATTTGAAGCTGCGTAATAAAATTGACAGATTAAACGTCAGCAAAAAGATATTTAACTATGGGTTTGCTAACAATGTTGACGTTATTATGGACGCATGCGACTGTATAATAACAAAACCGGGCGGACTGACAACAAGCGAGGCGCTGGCAAAGCAGATACCTATGCTGATTAACAATCCGATTCCCGGTCAAGAGGACAGAAACGTTGAGTTTTTATTAAACGCAGGCGCAGCCATGAAAATAAGCAGCACCACACCCATTGATGAGGCTGTGTATCAGCTCTTCCTGGACGATGAGCAGACAAAAAATATGAAGGCGTCCATGAAGCTGCTCGCCAAGCCAAACGCAACCACTGACCTCGCTGAGTTTGTTCAAAAAATTTGCAGCGAGTAGATTTGTAAATATCAGATTTTAATTCAAGACCCGTTTCTTTCTTCAAGAAGAAAGAAACGGTCTTGTACTCCAAAGAAAAACGCTTTGAATCGCTGAGATCGCTGTCGCTCTATCAAACAACTAAGTAATTTGTTGACTCCACTAATTTTAGCACAACTGTTAGATTGAGCATGCCAATTCAAAGAATTGGGTCACAAAGGGCTCGCCCTAATCGGTTTTTGACTAAAGCCAAAACAATGACAGTTTTATAGCCTTAATATTTTTGCACTGCAGCGAATCTTTCATCAAGGCTTTGACGGCATTACCGCCGCGGTAGGCAAGGCGGAATCAGGGGACTGCATTTAGTTCAAAGGAAAAGCCTTGATGAATTATTTTTTAATTTTACTTTCTTACAGCCTGAATTCAATATATTTTCTGCAAAGTCTATATATAGTCTAAAAATAAACTAATACTAAGTTAAAATTATTTTAGACTACAAATGATAGGAATGTTTGATATGACTACACATAAAGCAGTTGCTTACAGAATTTTGGAATTATGCAATCAACGTGGATTGTCAATCAGTGGGTTGGCTACGCTTGCCGCTGTACCGGCGTCTACTTTAAAAAACATCATATATGACGTAAGTAAAAATCCGGGGATAGTCACAATAAAAAAGATATGTGATGGTTTGGAAATTACTTTAATCGACTTTTTTAATACAGAAACATTCAAAAATTTAGAGCAGGAAATTAAGTAAAATGATAAAAAAGCGTTATTTGATGTTGACTGTAATCATATTTGCGATGGCGGTATGGATGATTACTGCCGGCAATATTCCTCAGTCATCAAACAGCAGGACGGTCATTCATACAGCAGCGATTATTTTTGTCCTATGTTTTGTTTCAGCGTCTTTGTGTCTTAAACTGAAATATAAGAATTATAATATTATGAAGGTTTTGCTTAGTATAATTCTGGGCGTTTTTATTGTCTCTTCAGGTATAATTTATCCGATAATTTATAATACCGTTTCATATAATGACATCACTGCTCTTTATGATAGCGAGGCTGTTGTTTTCGGCACGGTTTGCAGCGAACCCAAAGTAAGCAAGGGCAAAAGAACTGTCAGTTTTATGGTTGAGACTTCTTACATAAGCACCGATACTGCAATAATTGAGAACAGAAGAAAGATAAAAACATCTGTAATGAATGATTCTGAAACAGTCAATGACATTGTTTATGGCAGCGGAATCCAATTTACCGCAAAACTGAGACGGCCGAATAAAAATATTAATGAATTTAATTACCAAAGGTATCTTCTCAGCCAAGGCTGTGTTGTGGTTTGCCGCCCCAAATCATTTGAACTTTATCAACCGAACAAGACGTTTAAAGAGAAGTTCTTATACTTTGGTCATTTTATGTGCGATAAAATCAGCAGTTATGCTGAAGAAGTAATCCCTGACGCTGACGAAAGCGCTTTGCTAAAAGGAATACTGATTGGCAAAAAGAACGATTTTTCAGATGAACTTTATGAGAATATGACAAATTCGGGTTTTACTCATATTGCGGCAGTATCGGGACTGCATATAATGTTCTTGTGTGCATTCATGATGTTTGTGTTAAGGCGTCTGCCGCTTGGTCTGCGCAGTGTAATTATTATACCGGTGCTGATAACATTTGCGTGCATAGCTGACTTTACTCCGTCAGTATGCCGTGCGGTGATAATGATGAGCGTCATGCTTTTGTCAAATGTTCTTTTAAGGGACGCTGACTCTATTACATCGCTGTTCTTTGCGGCTTTTGTTCTTATGCTTGCAAATCCGTATATTTTGTATTCAACAAGTTTTATACTCTCATTTTCAGCAACCCTATCGCTTTTGGTGTTTATTAAGCCTATGGGATTGTGGGGCAGTATTGCCGCCGTGAAGCTTACTGATGGTATAAAACGTGTATTAAACAAATTCGGATTTATGTTAAACACTGAGAAATCAAAAAGGTTCTTTGATAAGTGTACATCAGGCATAAGAAAATTTTTGGAATTCTTTTTTGTTCCGATTGCGTGCCAGGTTTTTCTTTACCCAATTTCAATGTATATATTCGGCAAGATAGGTCTCGGCTCAATACTGCTTAACATTATTGTTATCCCATGCACAACAATTGTGTTTGTTGCAGGTTTGATTAACTTTGCTGTCTATTTGATTATTCCGTCATTGGCAAAATTCGTTGGCTATGCAGTACTTCATATTCCGCTCTGTATAATATACAAGTGTGCTGCCTCGGTGAAGAATTTTAGTATTACTTCTGCCCAAATACCGGGGGGTTTGACTTTTATTCTGTACGCCGTTTTTTGCATTGCGCTCTACTGTTTTCTGACCTTTTATGCAAAAAAATTGACCAAACCCGTGTCTAATCCCGAAAATGCGTAGTTTTTGAAACATAAAAAAATTTGACTAATTTTAAAAAATCACTTGACAAATTCAAAAATCGTGCTATAATATACTCAAAAGGTCAAAGAAAGTCAAAGTCAAAATTACATTTTAACCAAATCGGAAGTGATTAAAAAGTGAAGCTTAGTAATATAATAGAGGACTTCATCAATGATATGTTAAGTCAGGCAGGCAGCGGTGAGATTGAACTCAAACGCAACGCGCTTGCCGACAAGTTCAGTTGTGTTCCGTCACAGATTAACTACGTCATATCCACAAGGTTTTCGCCGGAACGCGGATATTTGGTGGAGAGCCGCAGGGGCGGCGGCGGATATATAAAGATTACTCGTGTGACAATCAGTGATGAAGGTACAAAGCTGATGCACGTGATAAACTCAATCGGTGAATCAATCTCGTATTCAAATGCAGAGGCGATTATAAATAATTGCTTTGATTATGACTTGATTATCGAAAGAGAAGCAAAGATTATATTAAGTGCGGTCAGCGATAAGGCTCTTTGTTTAAAACAACCGGTACTTGATACGGTGAGAGCAAGAATATTAAAGAATATGCTTGTCAGCATTGCATAGAAAATTCAGAATTCAGAAAGGAATGATAATAATATGAAATGCCAGTTATGCGGAAAGAACGAACCAACCGAAGAATTATGGTGCGTTATAAACGGAAAAAAGAGCAACTTAAAATTATGCTCTGAATGTGCGGCGGAGTTTTCAAAAAAAATGATGCCAAGTTATAGTTCGATTTATGATACAATAGGGAGCCTGACATCGGGACTGTTTGGCAGTAAGCTGGGCGGCTCGGAGGTTAAGGAACCTGAGGTTTTAAAAGCGGTAAGCTGCTGCAGCGGCTGTGGCATGAGTTATGACAAGTTTGCGGCAAACGGCAAGCTTGGCTGCAGCGAGTGCTATAAGACGTTTCATGACAGAATGTTAAGACCGCTAAAGCAAATTCACGGTACTTATGAGCATGTCGGCAAGATACCCGGCAGAGCAGGTGAACATTTAAAGGCGTCAAGAGAACTTGAAAAGTTAAAGTTCAAACTAAGCGAGGCAATACAAAAGCAGGAGTTTGAGAAAGCGGCAGAACTGCGTGATGAGATTAAGAGAATAAAAGGGGAGGCGTGATATTATGTGGTACAACGAATACGGCAAGGACGGCGACGTAGTACTCTCGACCAGAGTCCGTCTGGCGCGGAACATAAAGAATATTCCGTTTCCGTCATATGCGAAAGAAAAACAGCAGCAGGAAGTTATCGAAAAATGCAGAGATTCGCTTCTCGGCCGCGAGAATAAAGCGTTTGAAGCCATGAATCTTAAATTTATCGACTTGGCTGACATGAAGCCGTTTGAGAAACAGGCGATTGCCGAATGTCATCTGATAAGTCCGCAGATGATAAACGAGGACAGAAAACGCGCAATAATCCTAAGCGGTGACAGCCGAATCAGTATAATGCTTAACGAAGAGGACCATATGCGGATTCAGTGTATGGAATCGGGTTTTGAACTTCAAAAGTGCTTTGATACCGCAAACGAGCTTGATGATTATATAGAAGAAAGCATAGACTATGCGTTTGATAATGATTTTGGTTATCTGACTTGCTGTCCGACAAATGTCGGTACAGGGCTTAGAGCTTCTGTCATGCTTCACCTGCCGGGCTATGTGCTGACGGGTAAGTTTAACGAACTCGCAAACTCACTGGCACAGCTTGGTCTGACCGTGAGAGGGATTTACGGCGAAGGTTCCGAGGGGCTGGGCAATATATTTCAGATTTCAAATCAGGTGACGCTGGGCGTGCTTGAAGAGGACATTATAGAGCGGCTCAAACAGATTGTTTCAGATGTCGTATCAAATGAGCGTGAGCTGAGACAGCTTTTGCATAAAAACGACAAGTACAGAATCGAAGATAAGATTATGCGTTCATACGGTATGCTCAAAAACGCGGTTATTATGACGTCAAGCGAGTCAATGAAGAGACTATCGGACGTGCGGCTTGGTGTGTCGCTCGGTGTTATAGACAGCGTTAAGTACGAGACATTAAACGAAATAACATATCTGTCTCTGCCGGCAAATATAGTTAAGAACTACAATACGACAAATGAGTTCTCACGTGATTTAAAACGTGCTGAGATAATAAAAGAAAGGATGTGCTGATTATGTTTGAGAATAAATTTACTGAGAGTGCACAGAGAGCGATTAATCATTCAGCTGAAAGTGCAATGACGTTTGGTCATAACTACGTCGGAACGGAACATTTGCTTCTTGGACTTCTGAAAGAGGGCGACGGTGTTGCGGCAAAAATTTTGGAGTCTAATGACATCAATGAAACCAATGTAAGCGAAGTAATACATGATATATTAACAACATCAGAGCCGATAAGCTCGCCGCCTGACAGCTTTACGCCGAGAACCAAATACGTTATTCAACGAAGCGCCATAGAAGCAAGGCGTCTCGGACATAATTATGTAGGCACAGAGCATCTGCTTATCGCCCTGCTTAGAGAGACCAGCAGTATAGCGTCAAAGATATTGGTTACACTTGGTGCAAATCCGCAAAAGCTGTATAACGACGTGCTTAACATGCTCAGTGACGATGAGAGCAGTGCGGACGGCAGCGGATATGCAACGGATGATGAATCTGTTGTTAAACCGGGCAGACACGGCAAAAAGAGCGACTGTCCGACACTTATGAAGTTTGGCAGAGACCTGACAGAGATGGCTAAGGACGGAAAGCTCGACCCGGTTATCGGCAGAGACAAAGAGATTGAGCGTGTTATTCAGATTCTGAGCAGACGTTCAAAGAACAATCCGTGCCTGATTGGCGAACCGGGAGTCGGCAAGACTGCCGTAGCTGAAGGACTTGCACAGAAGATTACCAAAGGTGAGGTTCCTGAAATTTTGAAGGACAAAAAAGTTATCACACTTGAAATGTCGTCAATGATTGCAGGTGCAAAGTACCGCGGTGAGTTTGAGGAACGTCTCAAAAAGGCAATGGATGAAATACGCAGGTCAGGTAAGATTATACTGTTTATAGACGAGATTCATACCATAATCGGAGCAGGGGCGGCAGAAGGCGCAATTGACGCTGCGAATATCCTAAAGCCCGCGCTGTCAAGGGGCGAAATCCAAATTGTCGGCGCAACAACTCTTGATGAGTACAGAAAGCATATAGAAAAGGACGCGGCACTTGAAAGACGATTCCAGCCGATAACTCTTGACGAGCCAACGCCTGAAGATACGCTTGAAATCTTAAAGGGTATCCGTGATAAGTACGAGGCACACCATAGAGTTAAGATTTCAGATGAGGCTCTGGAAGCCGCCGTTAAACTTTCCGTCAGATACATCTCTGACAGATTCCTGCCGGATAAAGCTATTGACCTGATTGACGAGGCAGCGTCAAGGCTAAAACTTAAGAACATGACCGCTCCGCCTGACGTGCGCGAGATAGAAGAAAAAATTAAGGCTCTAAAGACTGAAAAGGAAGCAGCAATCACAACACAAGAATACGAAAAGGCTGCAAAACTCAGAGATGAGGAAAAAAATCTGCGTGAAACTCTGCGTAAAACCAAAGAAGAATGGTCAAACGACAGTGCAAACACAGACGCCGTTGTGACAGAAAAGGAGATAGCAGAGATTATATCTCTTTGGACAGGTATTCCTGTAAGAACTCTTGAAGAAAGCGAAAGCCAACGCCTGCTGCGCCTTGAAGAAATCCTGCACAAGAGGGTTGTCGGTCAGAATGAGGCAGTCACGGCAGTCTCAAAGGCAATCAGACGAGGCAGAGTAGGGCTCAAGGACCCGAAACGTCCGATAGGTTCGTTTATCTTCCTGGGACCTACAGGCGTAGGTAAGACAGAGCTTTCAAAGGCGCTGGCAGAAGCGATGTTCGGTGACGAGGATTCTATTATCAGAGTTGATATGTCAGAATATATGGAGAAGCATTCAGTATCACGTCTGGTTGGTTCGCCTCCGGGATATGTCGGATATGACGAGGGCGGTCAGCTAACGGATAAGGTTCGTACAAAGCCGTACTCGGTTATACTGTTTGACGAGATTGAAAAGGCACATCCTGACGTGTTTAATATACTGCTCCAGATTCTTGAGGACGGAATATTGACCGATTCGCAGGGCAGACGTGTTGACTTCAGAAATACGGTTATTATAATGACAAGCAATCTAGGTGCAAGGCTTATCACAGGCGGCGGAAACAAGTATTTGGGATTTTCTGCAGTTGATGAGGACGGTGAAGCTGAAAGGGATTACGCAAAGATTAAAGATGACGTAATGGAAGAGCTGAAACGTGCATTTAAGCCTGAGTTCCTCAACAGAATAGATGAGATAATCGTGTTCCATAAGCTGAGCCGCGAGAATATTAACGAAATCGCCGGCAAGATGCTTGACGGTCTGAAATCAAGACTTTCAAACGCAGGCATAATTGCTGAAACTACAGATGCCGCAGTGGAGAAAATTGCAGAGAACGGATTTGACGATAATTACGGTGCAAGACCGCTGAGACGTGCGATTCAGTCAGACATAGAGGATATGGTTGCAGAGCGTATGCTGGAGGGCAAGGTCAAAGAGGGACAGACTGTGGTTATTGACTACAAGGACGGCAGCTTTGACTGTGTGCCGAAAGAATAATTTAAAAAATTATTGACAATTATTATCAGATATGATAATATAAAGTTAGAATAAAGGGGTGCACCACTCGAGGTGCATCCCTTTTTGTGCCTTTATGGCATAAATTATACAATTAAAAGGAGAAAAGTTATGAAAAAATCAGCAGTAAGAAACTTAGTGCTTGCAGGAATTTTAATCGCAGTTTGTGTTGTATGTTCGCCGCTCTCGATTCCGGTCGGCGCATCAAAGTGCTTCCCGGTTCAGCATTTGGTTAACATTCTCGCGGCAGTTGTTTTAGGTCCGTTTTACGGAGCGGCAATGGCGTTTATTACATCATGTATCCGTATAGCGATTGGTACCGGTACTCTGCTTGCCTTTCCCGGCAGTATGCTCGGCGCATTGATTTGCGGTTTGGTGTACAAGCATTCAAGAAATATCCCGCTTACCTGTATAGGTGAGCTTTTCGGAACCTCCGTTGTCGGCGGACTTGCCGCATATCCGATTGCGGTTTATCTGATGAGCAAGCAGGCAGCTTTGTTTGCATATATACTTCCGTTCTTTATAAGTTCAGCCGGTGGCACGGTAATCGCGGCAATGCTTCTTTTTGCGCTCAAAAAGACAAAGGTTTTGGATAAGTTGATACGTAAGTAGGCTTCTGAAACTTTTTGCGAAATTAAGATGATCTATCGGCAAAACAAAATCAATGTATTAATACTGTTTTGTTTTGCCGACATTATAGATTTGAACAAATCCATCCATATGCTGAACATATCTATTCTTTATTCTCAGTTGTATCCGATGTGTATTCATCAGTGAAAGGATTTTTATTTCCTGTGAATTTCAAAAAATCATAATATTCATTA
>CAOKIL010000050.1 GCA_948468535.1 uncultured Eubacteriales bacterium | reverse complement strand
CAAGGCAATTGATGGCAAGAATGATATTGCGAGAGTTGCATCAGTTTCTGCTGCTGATGAGACAGTAGGCGAGCTTATTGCCGAGGCAATGGAAAAGGTTACAAGCAACGGCGTAATCACTGTCGAAGAGTCAAAGACAGCAGAAACATACAGCGAAGTTGTTGAAGGTATGCAGTTTGACAGAGGTTATATTACTCCGTACATGGTTACTGATACCGAGAAGATGGAAGCCGTTATTGACGATGCTTACATTTTGATTACAGATAAAAAGATTTCAAATATACAGGAGATCCTTCCGCTTCTTGAGCAGATTGTTCAGGCAGGCAAGAAGCTTATTATTGTGGCAGAGGACATAGAAGGCGAAGCGCTTTCAACTCTTATTGTAAACAAACTCAGAGGCACGTTCACATGCGTTGCGGTTAAGGCTCCGGGATTTGGTGACAGAAGAAAAGATATGCTTCAGGATATCGCAATTCTGACAGGCGGTCAGGTTATCTCTGAGGAACTCGGTCTTGACCTCAAAGAAACACAGGTTGAACAGCTTGGCCGTGCGCGTCAGGTTAAGGTTACTAAAGAAGAAACTATTATCGTTGACGGCATGGGCGACAAGAAAGAGATTGAAAACAGAGTTCATCAGATTAAGGCTCAGATTGAGGAGACAACATCCGAGTTTGATAAAGAAAAGCTCCAGGAGCGTTTGGCTAAGCTCTCAGGCGGTGTTGCAGTAATCAAAGTAGGTGCGGCAACAGAAGTCGAGATGAAGGAGAAGAAGCTCCGTATTGAGGATGCGCTCGCAGCTACACGCGCAGCAGTTGAAGAGGGAATTGTTGCAGGCGGCGGTACAGCGTACATTAATGCACTTCCGGCTGTTGAAGCTCTGATGAATACTCTTGATGGTGACGAGAAAACAGGAGCTCAGATTGTGTTTAACGCGCTTGAAGAGCCTGTTAGACAGATTGCGTTCAATGCAGGTGTTGAGGGCAGTGTAATAGTGAACGAAATCAAAGGCAGTGAAGTAGGTATAGGTTATAACGCGCTCACAGGTGAGTATATGGATATGCTCAAAAACGGTGTTGTTGACCCGACAAAGGTTACAAGAAGCGCGCTTCAAAACGCGTCAAGTATTGCGTCAATGATTCTCACAACTGAGAGCGTTGTTGCTGACAAACCTGATCCGCAGGCTGACGCGGCGGCAGCCGCTGCAATGGCAGGCGCAGGCGGCGGAATGTACTAAAATAGAGTTAAGAGAAGCGGTACAGCGCAATGCTGTACCGCTTTATTAATTAAAATCTTTTTATCTTCTTTGTGGTATTCTTTTCAAACTCAACATCTCGGGTTTTGAAAGATGTTATGCGTTTGTACAGCGGCATATCCTTGTTGAAAGCGTCAATTATATTTTGAAGCTCTGCGTTTATGTCGCTTATGCTGTGATTTTCTGCATATTCAAAATCAGGGAATATCTCAGCTTCTATTGCCTGACCGTTTTCACGAACCAAGACTTCCATAATAAGGTCATTCTTGCCGAGTGCGTTTTCAAGTTCCTCCGGTGAGATGTTTTCGCCGTTTGCCAGAATAATCAAATTCTTTTTACGTCCTGTGATGTATAAGTAGCCGTCCTCATCTAAGCGGCCTAAGTCGCCTGTATGCAGCCAGCCGTCCTCATCGAGAGCTTCGGCGGTTTCTTTCGGCATCTTATAATAGCCCATCATTACGCTTGAACCTTTAATACAGATTTCTTCATCAACAAACTTGACACTACAGTTCTTGAGTGGCTTGCCTATTGAACCGTTTCTGGAATCAATCTGATTGTTATTGCTGATAACCGGAGAGCATTCGGTCATGCCGTAGCCTTGAAGGATGCTGATTCCGTATTCTGCAAAAAAGTCAACCAAATCAGGATTTAAGTATGCGCCGCCGCTGAATATAATTTCAAGGTTTCCGCCAAATGCTGCTTTTGCTATCATTTCTTTCGGTATGTCTGCTTTTGTATCCCTGAGCTGATGATAAATTGTCTCTATTATAAGCGGTACAAGAAGCATTACCTTAGGTTTGAATTTTCTAAGATTTTTGGTGAAGTGAAGCATTGAATCGTTGATACATATACAGCTGCCAAGAGACAGACTTTTGAGAATATCGGATGTCAGGCAGTAAGAGTGATGTATCGGAAGAACTGACATTGATACAGTCCCCGGCTCAATCTGTACTACGCACGCCTCAACGTTTGATGCAAGGTTTCGGTTTGAAAGCATTACACCCTTGCTTTTTCCGGTGGTTCCGGAGGTAAACATCAGAGTACACATCTTGTCAGGGTCAATTTCTGTGTCATATCCGCCGCAATTACATTCCTGCATGAGTGACGGCAGGTTATATGAGTATTCGCCGTCTGCCGAGTCATCATCCTGCAGGCATATTATATGAGTGATTGCGGAGCAGTTATTGCGAACCCTCTCTGCAACTTCTTTTTGAGTCTTGTCATAAAACAGCGCCGTGCTGTCAGAACGGTTCAGCAAATCGTATAGTTCGTTTGCGGGAAGTGAAGCGTCGAGCGGAACTGCTACGCTTCCTGAGTTTACTATACCCAGATAGCTTATTATCCACGGATACGAGCTTGTTCCGATTATCGCAATATGCTTTCCGGCAAGACCAAGACTGTTCAGCACGCAGCTTACCGTCTCGCTTTCGCTTTTTACTTCTGAATACTTTTTTTCGCATATCTCCTTGCCTGCTATATATTTAAACGCTGTCATATCAGAATAATTTTCCGCACTGTATGTGATTATATCGTTGATTGTATTAAAAGCCACTTTTTTATCCTCCTAAGATAGTATTAATGGTGTTATTTTGTGAGGCTTTCAATATATGAAACAGCTTCGCCCACAGTTTTGATGTTAAGGATTTCGTTTTCGTCTACCTCGATATCATACTCGTCCTCAAGGTAGCCAAGGAGTGACATGAACTCAAAAGAGTTCAATCCGAGATCTTCGATAAATCTGGAATTTTCAGTGATTTCTTCAACCGGTGTGTCAACATATTCGCTCAACTTGTCTTTAAGGTCATCAAACATTTTATTTTCCTCCATATAATGTGTATTTAGTTTATTAATTTATTCTTATGTTAATGTTATGATTCTATACCATGTCAATAATCTTACCGACAGTAAGTTCGGGATGTTCAACACCGGCAAAGATTATCCGCATTAAATAATAGTAGATTTTTTCAACGTCCTGATATGACAGCTCCGCCTGCTGGAACTTAAAGAAGAATTCAAGTCCGCCGTTTGGATTGTGCATAACCGTAAGGTACAGCTTTTGAACAGCAGTACCGTTGCTCAGCCACTTTGACTTGTACGGCAGCCCCCTAAGGTTTGGGTTTTGAAGCCGTACCGGAAGCGGCTGGTATGTCAGAAGTACGCCTTCATAAGTCGTGTGCGGCGGCTGACCGAATTTTTCTGCAAACTTTTTCGCAAGGCGTGCTTGGTCATAGTTGCTGTGACGGTAAATTTTGTTTTGAAGCTCCTGAATTATATAAATTCCGTCGAGAAACTCTGTGTCAGGTTCGATTACAGTTCGGCACGGATACCATTCTGTACGGCTTCCGCCGCTGAAACGTTCAAGCTTTGTCGAGCGTCTTGAAACAAAATTGCGTATACTAATATCAGTCTGACCGTTATTCGCTTTAGACAGATAAGTCCGAAGTCCCATAAGCAGCAGATTTGTCATTGAAACATTGTTGTTCATACAGTATTCAAGCAGTCTGAACGTAGGTGAAGGCTCAAGAGTGAACGAAGCAAATCCGGCGCGTGTGTCATCAATGTTGCGGTAAACATACCGCTGGTTTGGGTTGTTGTGCTTTTTACGGTCGTCCTCAAGTTTCCACGGACCTGTAACGTCAGAATACAAAGGCTCGCCTATGCCCAAAATCTCATCCCAGAACGCACCGTCACGGTCAATCTTCTTTTGGTTTTTCTCTTTTTCAAGATCCTTTACGAGTGCGTCGGTGTAAAGCGAAAGCGGCTGCGGATACGGCGACTTGAATACATAGTGACAGTAAAGCTCCATTATATCATTGATAATAACAATGATTCCGCTTGAGTCAACAAGCCTATGGTCTATAGATAAATATAATCCCTGATATCCGTCCGGAAGTTTTATCATCTTTATATCAGCCATAGGCGCGTTCGGTTCAGAGAATGGCTTAAATGACCACTCATTCAGCTTTTGGTTAATATCTTCTTCGGACAATCCGCTGAGGTCAGCAAGCTCAATGTCGCGCGGGTCGTGGGCAGCAATATACTGCATTACATCACCGTTTTCGTCAGGTTCTGTGAGGCGTATACGCAAACACTCGCTGCGTTTGAATTCCTCCTGAATACACTGTTTTAGCAATCCAAAGTCGATGTTTACCTTGAGTGTTGAACAGACGCAGATATTGATTACCTGTGACGTTCCGAATTCTTTTGCAAGCTCATGCTGTGTAGCCTGAGCCGGAGCAAGCGGATAATACTTTATGCTCAATTATTACTCCTCCTTTTTAATAAGTTTTTATTTTACCGCATATAGATGAACAATATTAATCATCTATTGCAACTAAATGTTTTCTAATAATCTAAGTATAACACATCATAATAGATTTGTATAGGGGTTTTGTCTATTTTCCTGAAAAAATAAATAAAATGTTTTTAAATAAAAAGCGAAAAATTAGGCATAATGGACATTTGTCTATTCTGAATATATTTTTTATAGCAAAAAAATATAAATCAGTCAAAATTAATTTTTTGTATATTTTTGTTGCACATAATCAAAAATAGTGTTATTATTTAAGCATGAAAAACATTTGAGATTTGGATAAAATCAATTAAAAAAATAAGGAAGGAAAGACATGACCAAAATTTATATGCTGAATACAGAGCCGCTTAATGAGCCTGGGTTGTTTTCAAGTAAGCTTAAAAGTCTTTCCGTTTTCAGGCAGGAAAAGGCGATGAGCTTTAGAAACAAGAATGACAGGGTATTAAGTCTCGGAGCCGGTTTGCTTATAGAACACGGGCTTAAAAGGTTAGGACTCAATGAGAAGGATATGAGGTATGGCATGAGCGAATATGGAAAGCCGTATTTTATGGACTATCCTGAAATAAAATTCAGTGTGTCGCATTGCCGTGATATGGCGGTGTGCGCCTTTTCTGAACTTAGCGTCGGCTGCGATGCCGAAATAGTCAGAATCCCCGATTTTAATGTAGCGGAAAAGTTTTTCTCTGAGGCAGAAAAGGAGTATGTTTTTGACCATAGTGACGAAACCGAGCGGGCAAGAGCCTTTTTCAAAATATGGACGCTCAAAGAGAGCTTTGTTAAAGCCGTCGGATGCGGACTGAGTATGCCGTTTAAAGAATTTTCGGTCGAGCCGGACAAATTATCGCTGACCTGTCGGCATAAGACAAAGAAATATTATTTTAAGGAATACGATTTTGGCGGTTACATAACAGCGTGCTGCTGCGAAGAACCGAAATTTCCTGAAGCGCCGCAGTTTGTCAGCGTTTGAGCGATGTTTAACGCAGTTTATCATATATATAGTTAAATTTTCACCTATATAGTTAAATTTTCACCAAAAATCAAGCCTTGGCATATATTATAATACCAAGGAGTTGATGGCATGTTAAACCAAATACTTATAGCGTTCGTTTGTATATTTGCGGTTATCGGCTTGTTCACAGTTGTTTACAGTATAATTGATTCATTTTCCCGGTCTTATTTACCGGGCAGTGAAGCGGAGCTTGTTATGTTTGTAAAGAACAGGGAGAGCGATATAGAGGGAATGATTCGGTCGATTGACAGATCAGCAAAACTCACTTCTTCATCGTTAAAGCCGAGAGAAATAATAGCAGTAGACTGCGGTTCAACGGACGAGACCATATCGATACTTACGCATTTGACCCGTGATATTGAAAACTTAAAATACTGTACTAAAGATGAATATATGGAGTATATAAAAGAAAAATAAAACATATAGATAGAATAGTGCTGCCCTATACAGGCAGCACTTTGACGTTTTGAATTAATGTGATGGGATATCTGTTGACTTTAAAAATCGAATTTGTTATAATATAACATATTAATCGGTAAGGAAGATGTATAATGCCAATGAAGCAAAAAAATATAAATATAGATCGTAAACTTAACAAAACCGAAAAATCTAAAATTAAACAGCGAAGGATTATCCACGTTGTACTTGCAGTGCTTGTCATGATTGTAATGTGCAGACAGTTTTTTTTGGGTAATTATAATAATGTTTTTGTATGTGTTCTGACGCTTGTTTTGTTTATGATTCCGTCATTTGTTGACCGACATTTGAACATACATTTGCCGCTTGCGCTTGAAGCCGTGATTATGTTCTTTATTTTTGCTGCGGAAATCCTTGGCGAAATACAGAGCTTTTATACCATTATTCCGTATTGGGATACAATTCTTCATACAATTAACGGTTTTATGATGGCGGCGATAGGCTTTGCAATGGTTGATATATTAAATCAGGATCCGCACTTTCATATTAACATGTCACCGTTGTTTGTGGCGTTTGTGGCATTTTGTTTTTCTATGACGATTGGCGTCATATGGGAGTTTTTTGAGTATACAATGGATCAAATTTTTCTGACTGATATGCAGAAGGACTGGATTGTCAAAGATGTATCATCGGTCTTGATTAATCCCAGCGGACTTAATGACCCGGTTTTAATCAGGAATGTTACAAAAACGGTTATCAGCGGAACTGTAAACGGAGTTCCGCAGGATTGGGTTGTTGAAAACGGTTATCTTGAACTGGGTATTATAGATACAATGAAGGATCTTGTTGTGAATTGTATTGGTGCGGTTGTGTTCTCAATCATTGGATTGATTTATATCAAGAACCGCGGAAAAAATAAATTCGCAGCAAGTTTTATTCCGCAACTGAAAACGGAAGAGGAAATTGAGGCTACCGAGGCAATGCTTAAAGCGCAAAGAAAGAAAATTGCCGAAAAACGCGAGAGAAAGCAGGAAGAAAAAGAGATTAGACAATTAAGACGAAAACTGCATAACAATGGAGGAAAATTATGAGAAAATTTACGGCGTTAATTGTAAGTGCGGTTATGTTGTTTGGTATGTCATATTCAGTTTCTGCTGTTCAGCCTGAAGCTGATAACATACCGATTGAGGCGGCAGCCGATAATCTTCCTGCCTTTCCGGGGGCAGAGGGCGGCGGTATGTATACTACCGGAGCGAGAAGCGCTTCTTCACCTACCATTTATCATGTTACCAATTTGAATGACAGCGGTGCGGGTTCGCTTCGCGACGCTGTGTCAAAGGATAACAGAATAATTGTATTTGACGTTGCAGGTAATATAAAACTTAAATCGCAGCTGAATATAAAAAATAAGAACTTGACTATTTTAGGTCAGACTGCGCCGGGTGACGGCATATGTATAAAAGGTTCCGATACATATTTGACAGGTCAGAATATTATACTGCGTTATATAAGATTTCGCATGGGTACGCCGAATGAGACGCAGGAGCTTAATTCCGCGCAGGATGTTCTCGATTTCCTGGCATCGGGCGTGCGTGACCCGGAGGATGCGTTCGGTGCAAAGAATGCGAGTAATTTTATTATTGACCATTGCAGTATGTCGTGGTCAACGGACGAGTGCTGCAGCGTGTATGCGGTTAAGAACGCCACGGTTCAATGGTGTATAATAGGCGAGGGCCTTAATCAGTCAATTCACGTGGAGAACGGCGATGATTGGCAGGAACACAGCTACGGCGGTCTTGTCGGCGGTATAAACCTTGCGTTTCATCACAATCTTTGGGCAAACTGCAAGGGACGCTTTCCGCGTATTGCCACAAGCTCAAACGTTAGCACATTCGACAATACGGATGACAGACTGAGTCTTACAGATGTTCGTAACAATGTTATGTATAATTGGGGTGTGAGTAATTCATACGGCGGTGAAAATCTTGCTCGTGTAAACCTTGTCAGCAATTATTACAAAGAAGGTCCTGCGTCAACGGCGAAAAACAGATTTTATCAGATGAGTCTTACACCGGCAAAGAAACTTGGCGTCGCAGGAAAAGCGGGCTGGACAACCGACCTTGCCATAGGCGGTAACTATTATGAGCCGAGAAAGTCGAGCAGCAAGGCAGAACAGATGAATGCTGACAATAAGGTTGGTGTGACAAGCTACAGCGATGCAACAGCGTATAAGCTTATCGACTATGACGAGAGCAACACAAGTGATGCGGATATGGTATCGCATATGGAGTATATAAAGAACTATCCGATAACCACAACGGATGCAGAAACTGCGTTTGACGCTGTTCTGAAATATGCCGGCGTGAGCCATAGGCGAGACAGCGTCGATGCGCGTCTTGTAAACAACGCCTTAAACGGAACGGGAACCGTTGGAACAAATGGTCTTTTGAACTTTCCGGGAAACCTGCTGAATCCGTCAAAAAATAATTCAGACCCGGCGGCATGGCCTCAGCTTTCAGGTACAAAGGATTTGGACAGCGACAATGACGGAATCCCTGATGATTGGGAGGATGAACACGGACTTAACAAAAACAGTTCGGCGGACGCTCTTCAAAAGGCTGCAAGCGGATATTATAATATAGAGGAATATGCAAATTCAATTATTGATATGGCTGATATTCCTGCCGCAACACCTGCTCCGACAAGAAATCCGAACGAACCGACTGCAACTCCTAAGCCAACAGCGGAGCCGACTGCGACACCTAAGCCAACAGACGATCCAAACAAAACTCCGGAGCCTACTGTTAATCCGGAGCTTGGTATAACGGCGCAGAATGAGTCAAAGTTCTGGAAGTTTGATAATGCGGATTATTATGGTTCATATACCTCAAACATTACATATGATAACCTTTTGATTTGTGCAGACGGTAAGGATGTTGCAATTGAAAAGAGCAATAAGACGGTTGCAGACATTGAATTTACCGGACGACTTAAATTGAGAGGCAAGGGAAGTGAAACCAGCAGAAGCGTAATGTTCCTGCCGGGCAAGGAAGGTACCGTAAAAATCTATTGTATGAGTGGCGGTTCGTCTGAGCGTGAGTTCAATATCTATCAGGGCGGCGATGTTGTGGATGAAAACTTCCCGCTCGTTGAGCCCGATCCCGGACTTTCGTATACGGTTAAGGTTAAGGGCGGAATCCCGGTATACATGTATTCTACCGATAATGGCATAAATATATATGGCATTGACTATGAAGTTGCTTCAGAAACCAACAATCCAACTTCGGAACCAACTGCATCAGCAACAGCGCTGCCGATAGAAACACCAACGGAAACGCCGGCTGTTGATAAAGGGGTGCGTTATATAGGTGAACCCAAAGTTGAGGGCAATATGGTTACCGCATCAGTCATCAACACAGATGATGAGGACGGGGCATTGTTTGTTGCAGCGGCATATGATGAAAACGGTATGCTCGCTGAAATTAAGACTGTGGTTGTTCCAAAGTCAGATAAAGTGTTTGATTCTTCCCAATCATTCAGTAAGTCATACTCTGATATAAAACTGTTCCTTTGGTCAAAAGAAACTTTAATGCCATACAGTGATGTGAAATAAAAGTGATATAAACGGCAGTGTTGCAAAGAGATGCAATGCTGTCGTTTTTTTTAATAAAAATATTTTTAAAAATTTAGTAAAAAAGGGTAAAAAAATATTTAAAAAATTTAATAAATATTTTAAAAATATAAAAACAATATTTTTTTTGAAAAAAAGTTATAAAAAAAAATATATTTTAATATAACAAAAGGGGAAATAAGAAATGGATTCACAAGAAGTAAAAGATTTGCAAATCCACGCCGCTCATGTGAGAAAAATGGCTCTTGAAGCCGTACACAGTGCGGGTGCCGGTCATCCGGGAGGTTCACTTTCGGTTGCTGATATTCTTACATATCTGTATTTTAAGGCAATGAACGTAGATCCGACTGATGCTAAAAATCCTGACAGAGACAGATTTGTTCTGTCCAAAGGTCACTGTTCACCGGCATTGTACGGTATTTTGGCTGAAAGAGGATTTATTCCGAAAGAGGATATTAAGGGTTTTAGAAGCATTGACAGTTATCTTCAGGGTCACCCTGATATGAAGAAGATAAACGGTGTTGATATGTCAACCGGTTCGCTTGGTCAGGGTATCAGCTGTGCTAACGGTATGGCGCTTGCAGGTAAGCTTGACGGCAAGGAGTATCGTGTATATACTGCTCTCGGCGACGGTGAGATTGAAGAAGGTCAGGTTTGGGAGGCTGCTATGTTTGCAGCACATTATAAGCTCGACAACCTAACCGCATTCCTTGATTTTAACGGACTGCAGATAGACGGTGATATAACAAAGGTTATGAATTCACTTCCGCTTGACAAAAAGTTTGAGGCGTTCAACTGGCATGTAATTCAGATTGATGCACACGACTTCAATCAGATTGAAGCCGCTGTTGAAGAAGCTAAGCAGACAAAGGGTCAGCCTACTCTTATCTTGGCTAAGTCAACAAAGGGTAAGGGCGTGTCGTTTATGGAAGGTCAGGCTGCTTGGCATGGTGCAGCTCCGAATGATGAGCAGTACGCACAGGCAATTTCTGAACTGGACGCTTATATCGAAGAACTCGGAGGTGACAAATAATGAAATATACTATCGGAGAGAAAGTCGCTACAAGACAGGCTTATGGTGATGCTTTAGTTGAATACGGAAGTGATCCGCGTATTGTAGTTATGGACGCTGACCTTTCAAAATCAACAAAGACAGACGGATTTAAAAAGACATATCCTGAAAGATTTATCAATACAGGTATTGCTGAGGGCAATATGATGGCTACAGCAGCAGGTATTTCAACCTGCGGCAAGATTGTTTTTGCAAGCTCATTTGCAATGTTCGCAGCAGGCCGTGCTTTTGAACAGATCAGAAACTCAATCGGTTATCCTCACCTTAACGTTAAAATCGGCGCAACACATGCCGGTATTTCTGTTGGTGAGGATGGTGCTTCGCATCAGTGTCTTGAGGATATCGGACTTATGCGTACCATTCCGGGAATGGTTATCTTAAATCCTGCTGATGCGGTTGAGTCAAACTTGGCTGTTAAAGCTGCTATCGATTATGACGGACCGGTTTATCTGAGATTCGGACGTTTGGCTGTTCCTACAATTTTCGACGAGAACTATAAGTTTGAAATCGGAAAGGGTGTTGAACTGGCAAGCGGTACAGATGTTACTCTTATTGGAACAGGTCTTTTGGTTCCTGACTGTCTTGAGGCAAAGGAAATCTTGGCTGCAGAGGGAATAAGCGCAAGAGTAATAAATATTGCTACGATTAAGCCGATTGATAAAGATATTATAATCAAGGCTGCTAAAGAGACAGGTGCAATCGTTACAGCTGAAGAGCATAACATTATAGGAGGTCTTGGCAGTGCAGTTGCTGAGGTTCTGGGCGAGAATGCTCCTGTACCTATGAAGAGAGTAGGTACAGAGGATGTGTTCGGTCGTTCAGGAAAGCCGTATCCGCTTCTTGAAATGTATGGACTTGATGCAAAGACAATTGCTGCAAAAGCAAAAGCTGCTATTGCAATGAAGGCGTAGAGAAGTTTATAAGTAAATATAAAGCCGATTACCATAATTATGGTAATCGGTATTTATTAGTTTGGGAACTATGGGCGCGTTCTTACGGGTGCAAGTTCCGAGTACGCTTAGGTAACAAGGAAGTACATATCTGAATCGCATGGATGTCCAGCGTGAGATGGAATCTGAAGGAAGCGAGAGGCAAACCTCTGGCCTGACGAACAGAAATCCCATATAAGGCTATGCTCTGATTGGTAGTTCGCTAATAAGGATGAAGACGTAAAGTTACCAGTCTATTTTTTATTGTAACTTTTAGAAACATCTGTTATAATTAAATTATACAATTATGTGAGATGTGTTTACAGTATTATGGAGGTGTGTAATGAATATCCAAAAATTGAAATCAGCAATTGATGATTTTTCAAAAAATAGAAAAATAATTCTGTGTATTATAATGAAAATTGGTCTGAGAGAAAAGAACGAAAAGTTTTTTATCAATCCATCTCAAAATTTTTACGAAAGATGAGGAATTTAATATGAAAAACAACAGAGAAAAAAGCACAGGATTCAGCATAGTTTTTCGAATGATTATGCTTGTCTTGGGCGCAGGGCTTCTTGTGTGGACGGTGTTTTTGATTATATACACA
>CAOKIL010000049.1 GCA_948468535.1 uncultured Eubacteriales bacterium | reverse complement strand
AAGATGTACGATGATGATCCCGGCTGGCGCGTATTCTTTAACGCACTCACCGCTATGTTCAAAAATAACCCGGTCAAAATTGATATAGCCGGAACAGTCGAAAGTATAGCCCAAATCGACAAAGATGTACTGTACAAGTGCTATAATACCTTCTATAATCCGGGAAACATGACGCTTGTTCTTGTAGGCGATATCGAAATGGATGAAGTAATGCAAAGAATTGACAAACATGTTGATTCAAGCCATAACCTCGGCGAAATCCAAAGACCCGGCATCGTCGAACCGAAAGATCGTGTAACCGAGTATAAAGAACAGAAACTAATGGTATCTCAGCCAATGTTCCAAGTCGGATTTAAAGAAACAAAACCATACACGACAGGCAATGAAATCCTAAAACGTGAGCTTGCAACAAATATTATTATTGAAGTCTTGTTTGGCAGAAGCAGCAGCTTCTACATGGAACTTTATAACGAAGGCTTGATAAACGCTTCATTCGGCGGCGAAGCGGAGCTTGAAAAACGCTACGGATATACGTTAATCGGCGGAGAATCAAAGAATCCAAAAGAAGTATACAGCAGAATGAAGGAAAGAATCCGGCAAGCGCAAGCCGAAGGTATATCCGAATCCGAAATAAACCGTGCTAAAAAAGTTGCAAAAGCATCGGTGGTTAAGTTATTTAACAGCATAGAGGGTATGGGCAACAGCTTTATACGTCTGCTTATGAAAGGTGCTAATCCACTTAACTACGCACAGGCGGTTGACAGCATAACAAAATTCGATATAGACGATAGACTAAGAACCCATTTTGATACTGAACACTGTGTTCTCTCAACAATATTGCCTATTGATGACAGCAGCAACGCCGGGAGGAATAAAACGTGGTAAACGAAATTTCTTTTCCAAACCTCGGTATAGATTTAAGCATAAACCGTTCGGCTTTTTCAATAGCCGGAATCAATATATATTGGTACGGAATAATAATAGCGTTTGGCATGATTTTGGCTTTTATATACGGCTCACGCGAATTCAAACGCTGCAAGCTAAACAGCGATGACTTGCTCAACATGTTTCTGATATGTGTTCCTGCCGCTATAATCTGTGCAAGACTGTACTATGTGATATTCAGCTTTGACCAGTACAGAAATAATTTAACTGAGATTTTTAACATTAGAAACGGCGGCATTGCCGTATACGGCAGTCTTATAGGAGTTGGAATTGTCGTTGTTGCATATTGTTATAAAAAGAAGATAAATCTCGGACTCGTCCTTGATATTCTTGCTGTCGGATTTCTCATCGGTCAGGCAATAGGCAGATGGGGCAACTTTGTAAACGGCGAAGCATTCGGCAGCGTCACAAACCTTCCGTGGGCTATGACAATCACCTCGGAAGGCGTTACATACGCCGACTCAGTCCATCCAACATTCTTATATGAGTCACTGTGGGACGCTGCCGGTGTTATAATGCTCTTAATTTTGCGAAAACACAAGAAGTTCAACGGCGAAGTATTCTGCGCCTATATACTGTGGTACGGACTTGGTCGTTACTGGATTGAGGGTCTGAGAGCTGATTCGCTGTATATAGGTCCGCTGCGGATATCGCAAATTGTGGCGCTTATATCCATCATCCTCGGTACAGCAGGCATTGCTGTCGGAAGGATTATGAAAAAACAAGACATCAAACCGCGTATTATTTCAAGCTTCAGCAATAGAACCGATAATGCGGATGATAATAACGATAAAGTAAAATAATCTAAAATAAAAAATAGATGGAGGAAAACGATGGAACAGGATATTCAAAAACTTAAACAACGCATGGCAGAATTGGTTAAAAGTGATGAATTAAACTATGACGACATCTATAAAATAAAGCTTGAAATGGACGATTTAATTGATAAGTATTATTTTGAACAGATATAACAAATAAAGGGGGTTCGCCCCTTTAAATCCCCGGTTTAAAATCAAAAATGGCATCCTATTTCAGGATGCCATTTTTAGTTCTTGCGATTTAAAATTATTTATCCAAACCATAACGCTTTCTGAACTTGTCAACTCTGCCACCAGTATCAACCAACTTCTGCTTACCTGTGTAGAAAGGATGACAAGCAGAACAAATTTCTATACGGATATCTTCCTTAGTTGAGCCTGTTTCGATAATATTTCCGCAAGCACACTTGATTTGTGTCTGCTTATAATCTGGATGTATTCCCTGCTTCATTTTGTTTCACCTCTTTCAATATATAAACTCAATTATTTACTAAATAAATTAACAACGGCTAATATTATACCACACTAATTTTTAAAATGCAACACTTTTTTTAATTATTGCAAAATTATTCAATAATATTAGTCACCGAGACACATATGAATTGATCTTGCCACCTTAATCCAGTGGCTGTCCTCTTCAACTGCCTTGTTCTTGCCGATTACATTCTCAAGTGAGTCATAACTCAGTTTAGCGCCGTCAAGAATTACCATATTGCCGAACTTGCCCTGCATGAGAAGTTCAACAGCATATGAACCGTAACGTGTTGACAGGATTCTATCATTAGCTGTCGGTGTACCGCCGCGCTGTGTATGTCCGAGGATAGTCGCACGGCACTCAAGACCTGCAAGATGTTCAAGCTGTCCCGCGATAACCTCACCAATACCGCCGAGACGAATCGGATCCGGGCTGTTTTCAATAACCTTTGAAATAACAACATCTCCGTCAAGCGGCTTTGCTCCCTCTGCAACAACCACAATGGCAAAATTCTTGCCTCTTGCGCGGTTTTGCTTAATTGTTTCTGCAACTTTGTTGATATCATAAGGAATTTCCGGTATAAGTGCTGCGTCAGCTCCGCCGGCAAGTGCAGAAGCAATAGCGATAAATCCTGCATATCTGCCCATAACTTCAACAACAATAGTTCTGCTGTGTGATTCTGCCGTTGTACGAAGCTTATCAATAGCCTCTGTCGCAGTTGCAACAGCGGTATCAAATCCAAATGTTGTATCAGTTGACGCCAAATCGTTGTCGATTGTCTTAGGCACGCCGATTACCTTAACGCCCTTGCGCGCAAAGTCACGGCCTGATGTAAGCGTACCATCACCGCCGATAACAACAAGCGCGTCAATACCGGCTTTTTTCAGATTGTTAACGCCGACATCAGATACGTCGCCTCTCTGCTCCTGACCGTGTTCATCAATATAGCTGTAGTCAAAAAGATTATCTTTGTTTGAACTGTAAAGCATAGTTCCACCCTTTGAAATAATGCCTGATACATCATGCAGTGTAAGCGGAACAAACTCTTCTTCACCCAGATAAAGACCGCGATATCCGTGTCTGATACCTACAACTTCAAGATCATAATTCTGAATTGCGGTTTTTACAACAGCTCTGATAACCGCATTAAGTCCCGGACAGTCTCCGCCGCCCGTCATTACACCAATTTTTTTGATTTCACTCATAAATTAGCCCTCCTGTCCATGTATGTAAACACGTTAAAATTATTATCATATATAATTATGCAGAACAAATCATTTGGTCAAATACCTCGTCCGTCAAAATTGCGCTTTTATTAGTTTAACCGATTCAAATATAAATTGCAAGCCCTAAAAGCGATAGGTGTCTATTTTTGTATACTGTAACAAACAGAAATCAACTTATAGAGAATTTTTCCATAAATTCATCCAACAAAATACCTTGTATCAAATTTTAATACGACTCATATATTTTTCACTAATTACCTATTATTGTTAAAAAAACTGTAAAAAATACTTAAATTAGGGTTGCTAATGTAAGCCAATTGAGTTATAATATATAGTGTGTGTAATTCTAAATAATTATTATTGTACAATTTTACCTATCTTATTCAGCAAAATAATTAAAATATATATATACAAATAAACAGGAGGTTTTCAAAATGGAAAAACAAAAAGTTATCACAAAAATGACTGATGCCGGTTTGGTTGCTGTTGTTCGTGCAAACAGCGCTGAGGAAGCCATCAAAATCTCTGATGCGTGCTTAGAAGGCGGCTGTCCTTCAATCGAACTTACATTTACGGTTCCGGGCGCTCATAAGGTTATCGAGGCTCTTGCCGCTAAGTACACAAACGGCGAAATGCTGCTCGGCGCAGGTACTGTTCTTGACTCAGAGACAGCAAGACAGGCTATTCTTTCAGGTGCAAACTTCATCGTAAGCCCCGGCTTCAACGCTGAAGCTGCAAAACTCTGTAACCGTTATGCAGTACCTTATATGCCCGGCACAATGACATTTACAGAAATTCTCACTGCTATGGAAGCAGGCGTTGATATCTGTAAAGTATTCCCCGGCGACATCGTTGGACCTAACTTCATCAAAGACGTTAGAGGTCCTCTTCCGCAGGCTAAGCTCATGCCGACAGGCGGCGTTGACGTTGGTAACGTTGACCAATGGATTAAAGCAGGTGCAGTTGCAGTTGGTGCAGGTTCTTCACTTACAAAGGGTGCTAAGACAGGCGACTATGCTGCTATCACAGCTACAGCCAAGGAATTCATTGCAAAGATTAAAGAAGCACGCGCTGCTCTTTAATAATTAATTTTTAAAACAATTTTAAACAGCTACATAAAATCACAGTATTATAATTAAAGGAGAAAACTACAATGGCTAAAGTTGTTACTATGGGCGAAATCATGCTCAGACTTTCTACACCAAATAATGAGAAGTTCATCCAGGCGGATGAGTTTGACATCAACTACGGCGGCGGCGAAGCAAACGTTGCAGTATCACTTGCAAATTACGGTCATGATGCCGAATTCGTTACGGCTGTTCCGGATAACCCAATCGGCGCATGCGCTGTTGCTGCTCTCAGAAAGTACGGTGTTGAGACAAAGAACATCGCAAAAACCGGTGAAAGACTTGGTATCTACTATCTTGAGACAGGCGCATCAATGAGAGCTTCAAACGTTGTATATGACAGAGCTCATTCTTCAATTTCAACAGCTACTGCTGCTGATTTTGACTTTGACAAGATTTTTGACGGCGCTGATTGGTTCCACTTCACAGGAATCACACCTGCTGTTTCAGACGCAGCAGCTGAGCTTACAGAAGCTGCTCTTAAAGCTGCAAAGAAGCATGGCGTTACTGTTTCGGTTGACCTCAACTTCCGCAAGAAGCTCTGGTCAAGCGAAAAGGCTCAGAAGGTTATGACAAATCTCATGCAATATGTTGACGTTTGTATCGGTAATGAAGAGGACGCTGAGAAGGTTCTCGGATTTAAGCCGGGTAACACAGATGTTACAAGCGGTGAACTTGAGATGGCAGGCTATCAGGACATCTTCAATCAGATGATTGATAAGTTCGGTTTCAAGTATGTAATTTCTTCACTCAGAGAGTCATTCTCAGCTTCACACAACGGCTGGTCAGCTTGTATCATGGACGGCGCTTCACGTGAGTTCTATCGTTCAAGAAGATACGAAATCAACCCGATTGTTGACCGCGTAGGCGGCGGCGATTCATTCGCCGGCGGACTTATCTGCGGACTTATCGACAACGCTGACATGGAAGCTGTTCCGCGTATGAAGGCAGCTATTGAATATGCTGTTGCTGCTTCAGCTCTCAAGCACACAATTCCGGGCGACTTTAACTTGGTTACCCGTGCAGACGTTGAAGCCCTCGCAGGCGGAGACGGCAGCGGTCGTGTACAGAGATAATTTCTGATACTTAAAAAGGGTCGCAAATGCGACTCTTTTAGTTTACCAAAAATTCTTTATACAAAATCTGGAAAAGACGGTATTCTTTGCCATAACAGAATATTCAATATTGAATGTAAGATACTACTGTTGGTAATTTTTCTGTAAGCATCGCATTCTTCCTCCATTGCATATCATACAAGAATTCTATTTTCATCAACAAATTGATATTTTATTATGTAATTTCTTTTGTTAATATCCATTGTCACGGTATAACAATCATCTGACTTGTTATATTTTGCGTCTTTGATGAGTTTTTCTTTAATTATACCGAGTTTCTTTGTTTTAAAAGTTTTTGATGTCATAAGGATTTTCCTTTCAGTTTTAAAATTTTTGACAACAACTGCTTGAAAAAACTTTGCACAAGTGGTATAATAGATTTTGCGCTCTTGTTTATTCAAGCAGCTGCGATATGTTGGAAACAGTATAGTCTTTTGGTCGAGATTACTGCTTCCTGTTTTTTATTTTGAGGTTAAGCATAAATATCACCCCTTTTAAATAACCTCATAAACTAAAAAATGCGTAGCTCCAATTGTCGCCAAACAAAAATCCTTACGTATTAATAAGCACATGAAATAATAGAACTTATGCATTTTTATCATGAAATAAAAAACATGTACTTTATAAATGTAAAATATTCTATTTTTGTTTGGCAAATATACCATAACATACTTTTTTATTTTAAATCTATTGAAATTATTTGGTTTATATAGTATAATTATCTTCTTAAAAATAATTTGGGAAAACTTAATAAATTCCTGACGGTGCAAAGGAGAGTATTATAATGAACAAAATCAAACTCTATGCCTTTAATAATCTGACAAAAACCTTGAGTTTTAATATATATGATGTATGCTACGCCAAAAGCGAGCGCGAGCAAAAGGACTATATTGCATATATTGATGAACAATACAACTCTGAACGTCTGACAAAAATTCTGTGTGACGTAACCGATATTATCGGAGCAAATGTACTCAGCATATCCAAACAGGACTATGAGCCGCAGGGCGCAAGCGTCAACCTGATGATAAGCGATGAATCCATGACTCCTGCACAGCCGCCTGTTAGCCATATAGCCGACAAGCTAAACAGCGATGAGATTATGATGCACCTTGACAAGAGCCATGTTACGGTTCACACATATCCCGAATATCACCCTGACAATGCGATATCTACCTTCCGTGTGGATATTTGCGTTTCTACCTGCGGCAAAATTTCACCGCTTAAAGCGCTTGACTATCTTATAGGCAGCTTTGATTCAGACATAATCACGGCAGACTACAGGGTCAGAGGCTTCACCAGAGATTTAGACGGACAAAAACTGTTTATTGACCATGATATAACCTCAATTCAGGATTATATTGACAAGAAAACTCTTGAACGCTATGACGCAATAGATGTTAATGTATATCAGTCAAATATATTCCACACTAAAATGCTTATCAAAGAGATAGACCTTCAAAATTATCTCTTTAAGACAGACGTATACGAGCTTGACCCAAAGACGAGACTTGATATAAGCAACCGTCTCAGACGTGAAATGATTGAAATCTTCAGCGGTCAAAACATATATTGATTGGAGGACTTGCCGTGAATCCATTAGATCAGAACAAAGCGCCGATTTATGAAGCGCTGAGACGCTTTAAGTCAATGCGCGTCGTTCCGTTTGACGTACCGGGTCATAAGCGCGGCAGAGGAAATCCCGAACTGACAAGCTTCTTGGGTCAGCCGTGTATGGATGTTGACGTAAACTCCATGAAGCCGCTTGACAACCTGTGCCATCCTGTCTCGGTAATCCGCGAGGCAGAGGAACTCGCAGCGGCAGCCTTCAGCGCAAAGAATGCCTTTTTAATGGTTAACGGTACAACAGCCGCAGTTCAGGCAATGGTGTTTTCGGCAGTCAAAGAGGGCGAAAAAATAATTATTCCGCGAAACGTCCACAGAAGCGCCATAAATGCTCTCGTATTGAGCGGTGCAATACCTGTATATGTGAATCCCGGAGTGAACAAAAAGCTCGGTATTCCGCTCGGAATGAGCTTAGAGAGTGTAAGGGATGCAATAGAAAAAAATCCTGACGCTAAGGCGGTATTCGTCAACAACCCTACATATTACGGAATATGCAGCGACCTCAAAGAGATAGTTAGGATTGCACACCGTGCAGGCATGACTGTTCTTGCAGACGAGGCGCACGGAACGCACTTTTACTTCGGCGATGGATTCCCAATAAGTGCCATGGCAGCAGGTGCAGACATGGCGGCTGTCAGTATGCACAAAAACGGCGGCTCTCTCACACAGAGTTCTTTTCTGCTAATAAACAATTATATCAGTGAAGGCTACACAAGACAGATAATAAATCTGACCCAAACGACAAGCGGCTCATATCTGCTCATGTCATCACTTGACTTGTCACGCAAAAACCTTGCCTTAAACGGCAAGGATATATATAAGAAGGTTCTTGACTATGCGAACTATGCAAGAGATGAAATCAACAAAATAGGCGGATATTATGCCTTTGGCAAAGACCTGATTGACGGCAAGGCTATATATGATTTTGACCTTGCAAAGCTCTCGGTTCACACCCGCGATATTGGTCTCGCAGGGATTGAGGTCTATGATATGCTAAGAGACGACTATGATATACAAATAGAGTTTGGCGATATCGGCAATATTCTTGCTATTATCTCTGTCGGTGATACTACGCTGATGATGGAACGCCTTATATCAGCGATGAGCGATATTGAGAGGCTTCACCACAAATCCAGCATCGGCATGTTCGATCACGAATATATCTCGCCCGATGTTATAACCACACCAAAGGAAGCGTTTTATGCCGAAAAACGCTCAGTACCGATTGAAAAAAGCAGTGGTATGGTTTGCAGCGAGTTCGTTATGTGTTACCCGCCTGGCATACCTATTCTTGCCCCCGGTGAGCGCATAACCAAAGAAATCCTTGATTATATCGCGTACGCAAAAGAAAAAGGCTGCTTTATGACAGGTACAGAGGATGTAAATATAGATTATATAAACGTTATATAAAATTAGTGTGTCGAAAATATATTACGTAATAAAAGTGAGATGATATAAATGGAACTTTGGTACTCCGAGAACCACAGCGATGACGTTAAGTTTTCGCTCAGGGTTGAGGAACAATTATATACAAAGCAAACCGAATACCAGCGTATTGACGTAATGACTTCAAAAGAATTCGGTACATTTTTGACTCTTGACGGACTTATGATGGTTGCTGAAAAGGACGAGTTCATCTATCATGAGATGATAGTTCATGTACCTATGTCGGTCAATCCGAATATAAAAAAGGTTCTTGTTATCGGCGGCGGCGACGGCGGAACTGTCAAACAGCTTGTCAGGTATGATACTGTCGAAGCAATTGACTTGGTTGAAATTGACCGTGACGTAGTTGAAGTCTGCAAAAAATTTCTGCCAACAGTCAGCGCAGGTTTAAACGATGAGAGAGTGAACATCAACTATGAGGACGGACTTAAATTTGTACGCAATACAAAAGATAAATACGACCTGATTATCGTTGACTCAACAGACCCGTTCGGTCCCGGCGAGGGACTATTCACACGCGAGTTTTATGGCAACTGTTACCGTACGCTGAGCGATGACGGAATCATGGTTAACCAGCACGAGAGCCCATACTATGAGAACTATGCAAACTCGCTGATTAGAGCTCACAGACGTATAAAAGGCGTGTTTCCGATACACAAAATATATCAGGCACATATACCTACATATCCGTCAGGACACTGGCTGTTTGGGTTTGCTTCAAACAAGTTTGACCCGATTAAGGACTTTAACGCTGAAAGATGGAATAAGCTCCGGCTTGACACAAAATACTATAACACAGAACTGCACATGGGCTGTTTTGCTCTGCCAAACTATGTAAAGGAGCTTCTTGACAATGCTTGACTCAATGAATAATCTGACAACATACTTAGGCTGTGATGCGGAATATAACGATTCTGAAATCTGTGTTTTCGGCGCTCCGTTTGACTCAACCACTTCATTCAGACCCGGAACACGGTTCGCGTCACAGACAATGCGTCCTGAATCATGGGGACTGGAAACATACAGTCCGTATCAGGACAGAAACCTCACTGACAAGTCAATTTTTGACTGCGGTGACCTTGAACTGTCACTCGGCGATACAAACAAAACCTTATCTCAAATCGAGAACTATACCGCCAAAATATTGGCTGACGGCAAAATCCCGGTGATGATAGGAGGCGAACACTTAGTCACTCTCGGCAGTGTTCGTGCTGCATATGATAAGTACGGCGATGATTTAAGGATTATACACTTTGATGCACATACCGACTTGCGCGACGAACTGCTTGGCGTGAAACTCAGCCATGCCACGGTTATCCGCAGATGCACTGAACTTATCGGAGATAAGAAAATTCATCAGTTTGGAATACGCAGCGGCGAAAAGCATGAGTTTGTATGGGGCAAAAAACACAACCATATGCACATGTTTAATCTTGACGGACTCAAAGACACGATTAAACAGCTTAAAGAATCCGGCAAGCCTGTATACTTCACACTTGATTTGGATATTCTTGATCCTTCGGTATTCCCGGGAACCGGAACCCCCGAACCCGGAGGGATAAGCTATCTTGAGCTTCAGGAAGCGGTTATTGCGATTGGCGAAAACCTGAACATAATATGTGCGGACATAGTAGAGCTATGTCCGCACTATGACCAGAGCGGAACAAGTACCGCAATAGCATGCAAGATTTTAAGAGAATTGCTACTTGCGATATAAACAAATATAGAAATAAGGAAGGTAGAAAAATGGGAAGAGCATTAATAATCGGAGCCGGCGGAGTTGCCGGAGTTGCAGCACACAAATGCTGTGAAAATCACGAAATATTTTCTGACATAATGATTGCCAGCCGCACAAAATCAAAGTGTGACGCGTTAAAGCAAAGTTGTGAGGAATACAAAAAGAAAGTGGGAAGCAGCACAAATATCGAAACTGCTCAGGTTAATGCAGATAATGTAGATGAGCTTACTGCACTGATTAAATTATACAGCCCCGAAATTGTTATCAATCTTGCGCTTCCCTATCAGGATTTGACAATAATGGACGCATGTCTGAAAACCGGCGTGGACTATCTTGACACGGCAAACTATGAACCGCCAGACACGGCAAAATTCGAGTATAAATGGCAGTGGGCATATCGCGAAAAGTTTGAGAAAACAGGAATAACAGCAGTACTCGGCAGCGGATTTGATCCGGGTGTGACAGGAGTTTTCAGCGCATACGCAATGAAGCATCAGTTTGACGAGATTAATTATATAGACATTCTTGACTGCAACGGCGGCGACCACGGCTATCCATTCGCCACAAATTTTAATCCTGAAATCAATATCCGTGAAGTTTCTGCAAACGGAAGCTATTGGGAAAACGGAAAGTGGATTGAAACAAAACCCATGGAAGTCAAGCGTGAATATAACTTTGCACAGGTAGGCAAAAAAGATATGTATCTCCTGCACCATGAAGAACTCGAATCTCTGGGACAGAATATAAAAGGCATAAAGCGTATCAGATTTTTTATGACATTCGGTCAGAGCTATCTGACACATCTGAAATGCCTTGAAAACGTAGGTATGACATCGATTGAGCCAATCATGTATGAGGGCAGAGAAATTGTACCGCTTCAGTTCTTAAAGGCAGTTTTGCCTGACCCTGCCTCGCTGGGACCCAGAACAGTAGGCAAGACAAACATCGGCTGCATATTTATCGGCAAAAAAGACGGCAAAGATAAAACATATTATCTGTACAACGTATGCGACCATCAGGAATGTTACAAAGAAGTCGGCTCTCAGGCAGTTTCATATACAACCGGAGTTCCTGCAATGATTGGCGCTGCAATGGTGCTGAGCGGAAAGTGGAAAAAGCCCGGCGTATATAACGTAGAGGAATTTGACCCTGACCCGTTCATGGACGGACTTAATAAGTTCGGACTTCCTTGGACAGAGGACTTTAATCCGACTCTTGTTGATTAATATTAAAAGGTTGCAAATGTGCGACACTGTTAAGACAGTAAAGTAAATTGTCTATCAAGAAAGTTAGCAAACTTAAAGGGTGCGTATAGTTATACTCGCACCCCTTAAAATTGACTTCTAAATATCCAATTTTTGAACTTCCATAAGCGGTTTCATATTCTTATCCCAAACATACACATTTATCTCGCAATCCTTGTACTTTTCGGGAATAATAAATCCTGCTGTCATATCAGTTATTTGCGGCATTTCCATGTACCTCAATTCGCCGTTACTTTTGTATGCAACAATCAGCCATATATCATTTTCAACAGGAGGAGTTGTTTCCTCAAATATCAGTTTTGCCAAAACAAGATTATCCATTGATTTAAATTCTATTCTGTCACCTGTTTTGGGTGTAGATGTTACTGTTGGCATCAGCGATGGCGTAGATGTAGGTGTTGGCGTTGGTGTAGGTGATGATGTTGGTATTAGTGTTGCTGTTGATGACGGTGTTGATGTCGGCGTTGGCGTTGGTATTGATGTTGGTGTTGGTGTTGGTGTTGGCGTTGGCGTTGACGTTGATGTTAGCGTTGGCGTTGGTGTTAGCGTTGGTGTTAGCGTTGGTGTTAGCGTTGGTGTTAGCGTTGGTGTTAGCGTTGG
>CAOKIL010000048.1 GCA_948468535.1 uncultured Eubacteriales bacterium | reverse complement strand
CAAATTATCCGATATAGACGAAACAATGAGCAGCATTGATGATTGGCTTGATATGATAAGCGGATTTGAAAACATTACCGAGCTTGACCGTGAAACCGTATGCGGACTTGTTGAAAGTATAACAGTTTTTGAAAAGGACAGAAGCACAAGACCTGTAACACAGGAAATTAAGATTGAATACAGGTTTATCAAAAATTTACTGCAAAATGAGAAAGAGGACATTGCTTGATTTCTCAAACAATATCCTCAAACTTCTGTTAAATACACTCACTCGCAAAAAGTGTATTTAAGTAATGGCGGAGAAGGAGGGATTTGAAAATGGGAAGGAGGGTTTTCTAACTTCCTTTAACTTCTCATAAACGGCTCTGTTATGCGGGTTTTAAGTCAATGTAATATTTTATCATTTTGTAATTTTTAATAACTTTTTATAACTTTAACGGACAAATAACGGACAGAATTTCTGTGATATACCCTCTGTAAAACAATCTATATCATAGGAGGAAAATTTAATGAAATCATTATTTGAACAAAACGGAGGAACTTATACAAAGGTCGGAGATTATTATATTCCAAACTTAACCGTTCCCGAATGTAAATCTATCGGCAAATATGGTATGCTGTGTAGAACATATCTAAAAAATCACCGGCGAGCATTTTATGACATACTTTTTATGAGTGACAAATTAAATGATTATCTTTGCGAAATTGGCACACAGGCAAAAAAATTAAAAGAAACACTGCTTCCAAAATATAAGGAGAGATACGGCGTTACCGAACAGCTTAAAGCGAAAAATCATATTAAATGGGTACAGCTTATGAATACAATAGAATATCAGATTGATGAGGTTATACTTACAGATATAGTTTATAGAGGGAACAAATAATAAAAAAGTTTATAGCAATTTATCAACAATAATAATTACAAGTACAATGGCACTTGCGGCTGAATTTCCAAGAAAATCCTGATACTGATATGGTAGGCGATTTTTGTTATTGGAATGTTCCGCCTGTTGACAGTGCGGAATTTATAGTTGCACGAAAACTACTGAACAAAGCATATAACTAAGATATATAGTAAAACGGGAGATGTTTATCTCCCATTTTCTAATATTGCTTTATACATTTTGTTTTATCATATTATCCTCAAATTCACGCAATTTTTCTATTGCTGTCCGTATTGCTTCGCAGTTACGGATTTCGCTATCTATGGCTTCCTGCGATACATCAAATTTCTGAGCGTCAAGCGTAACCATTCCATTTTTATATACCTTTGTTATTCTATCCATAAATACCTCCATACCTATTTTTTACTGCCTAAAACCGTTTTGAGAATATTTATGCCCTCGTTAATTTCATAGTATGAGATATTAAGCGGCGGCAACATTCGCAGCTTACTCTTAGCGGTTAAAATTAAAAGTCCATTGTCTATGCAATCGGCGTCAATCTCTGACGCATTAAATTTTTCTGACAGCGAAATGCCTATCATAAGTCCCAATCCTGTTATTTCAGAAATTTCCGCTATGTCTAATAATTCACGGCGGATATATTCAGCTTTTTGTTTTACTTCTGAAAGAAAATCAGAATTAGCAATTTGTTTTAATACTGCCGCAGCTCCGGCGCATACAACGGGATTTCCACCAAAGGTTGAGCCGTGATGTCCTGCTTGCAAAACATCTTTTACAGTTTTATCAGCAAGAATAGCGCCAATAGGCAAACCGCCACCCAATCCTTTTGCCAATGTGATAATATTCGGGAATACTCCATACTGTTCGCAACATAGAAATGTTCCTGTTCTGCCAATTCCTGTCTGCACTTCATCAGCTATGAGAAGTATATTTTTTTCTTTACAGATATTTTCTATTGCTTTTACATATTCTTTTGATAAGGCTATAACGCCGCCCTCACCTTGCACAAATTCAATCATAATAGCGCATACTGTGTTATCAACGGCGTTGTATAACTCCTGTATATCATTAGCACCTACATATTGAAAACCCTCTGTAAAAGGGAAAAAGTGCTGATGAAATACATCTTGACCTGTTGCGGAAAGTGTCGTTACCGTTCTTCCGTGAAAAGAATTTTTTAGGGTGATAATTTTATTGCAATCCTTACCTTTTGTTTCTATTCCATATTTACGGGCAATCTTTATAGCTCCCTCATTTGCTTCTGCGCCGGAGTTGCCAAAGAAAACATTTGCATAGCCCGTTATTTTGCAAAGCATTTCAGCTAAGTTTGCGCCGGGCAAGGTATAAAAAAGATTAGAGGTATGCTGTAACTGCTGCGCCTGTGATATAACCGCTTCAAGCCACTGTTCATTACAAAATCCTAACGAATTTGTACCTATACCGCTGCCAAAATCAATATATGCTTTTCCGTTAAAATCAATGGCTCGTGCGCCGAAGCCGTTTTTTAGAGCGACATTAAAACGATTATAAGTATGAGCTATATATGATTTATCCTTTTCAATGACATCTTTATTTGCCATAATTACCACCACTCTGTTCAAATTCACGCATAAAGTTGACTAAATGTTTTACACCCTCAATCGGCATAGCGTTATATATGCTTGCACGCATACCTCCGACTGCACGATGTCCTTTAATACTGATAATGTTGTTTTCTGTTGCTGCTTTTATAAAAGCAGCGTCTAATTCCTCTGAATTGGTACGGAATGTAACATTCATAAGCGAGCGGCTGTCTTTTTCAGCAAAACCGTGAAACATTGTACTATTATCAAGATAATTATACAAAAGAGCCGCTTTCCGCTCATTGAGTTCTTTCATCTTTTCCAAGCCGCCGAGTGCCTTAATCCATTTTATAACCTTGCCGACAATATAGATATTGTATGTAGGCGGCGTGTTATACAAAGATTTTTTGTCCGAATGTGTTTTGTATCTCATCATAGTCGGAGTTCCCTGCATAACAGTTTCAGAAATTAAAGGCTTACGGATAATGGCAATCACAAGTCCGGCAGGGGCTAAATTTTTCTGAACGCCGCCGAAAAGCATATCATAGTCAGATACATTCATAGGCTCTGATAAAAAACAAGAAGATATATCATTCACTAAGATTTTTCCTTTTCTGTTCGGACATTGCTTAAATTTTGTTCCGTAAATTGTATTGTTTTCGCACATATAAACATAATCTGTTTCACGGGATATGTTTAGGTCGCTGCAATCGGGAATGTACGAGTAGTTTTTATCCTCCGAAGAAGCGGCAATATTTATCTGTCCGTATTGCTTCGCTTCATTGTAGGCTTTCTTCGCCCAATATCCTGTCAGAATGTAATCAGCCTTTCTGTTTCGCATAAAATTCATAGGTATCATTGAAAATTGGAGCGATGTGCCACCTTGAAGAAATAATACCTCATAATCATCGGGTATGTTCATCAGTTCTCTTAAATCTGCTTCTGTTTCATCTATGATTGACTGAAAAAGTACGCTTCTATGGCTGATTTCCATAACTGACATATCGCTGCCCTTATAATTCATCATTTCATCTGCTGCTTCTTGTAAAACTACCTCCGGCAAAACTGCCGGACCTGCCGAAAAATTAAATGTCTTTCTCATTATAAAAACCTCCTCGTATTATATGACCTTAAAAGCATTGTCAAGGTCGTTGATAATATCATCTACATTTTCTAAACCTACCGATAAACGCACCATTCCGCTTTCTATTCCTGCCGCAATAAGCTGTTCATCTGATAACTGCCTGTGCGTTTCGCTTGCAGGGTGTAAAACACAAGTGCGAATATCTGCAACGTGTACTTCATTTGAAGCAAGCTGTAATGAGTTCATAAACTGCATAGCTTTCTCTTTGCCGCCTTTGATAACAAAAGAAATAACACCGCTGCACCCTTTTAAGTATTTCTGTGCAAGATGATAGCTTTCATCACTCTTTAAGCCGGGATATTTAACACTTTCAACCTTATCAGAATTTTCAAGATATTGAGCAACTGTCATAGCGTTTTCACAATACTGTTTCATTCTGACAGCAAGTGTTTCCAAGCCGAGATTAAGCAAAAATGCCGAATGAGCCGCAGGATAAACTCCAAAATCTCTCATTAGCTGCATTCTTGCTTTGACAATATATGCTTTATTTCCATAGGTTTCTGTATATGAAATTCCGTGATAGGACTCGTCTGGTTCTGTGAAAACAGGGAATTTCCAATCCGTCCAATCAAAATTGCCGCTGTCAACGATTGCGCCGCCTATTTGTACTGCGTGTCCGTCCATATATTTAGATGTTGAATGTACGATTATATCAGCGCCGTATTCAAAAGGCTTGCATAAAATCGGAGTGGCAAAAGTATTGTCAACAATTAACGGAACATTGTGTTTATGTGCAATATCGGCAAATCGTTCTATATCGAAAACGGTTAGTGCGGGATTGGCAAGAGTTTCACCAAAAACCGCTTTTGTATTTTTTTTGAACGCTTTTTCAATTTCTTCGTCAGAAGCATTTCTGTCAATATAAATACACTCAATACCCAATTTTTTTAATGTGTATGAGAATAGATTTACAGACCCTCCGTAAATTTCTGTTGTACTGATAAAGCTATCGCCTGCATTGCATATATTAAGCAATGATAATAAAACGGCAGATTGTCCCGATGTCGTACACATAGCACCGATACCGCCCTCAAGCTCGGCTATTTTGTCCTCAACCGCCATTACGGTAGGATTTCCAAACCTTGAATAAATAAGCGATTTCATAGGGTCATCAAATACTGCCGCCACTTCTTCGGTATTATCATAAACATAGGTTGTGCTTTGCACGATAGGTACTACTCTCGGCTCTGCATTTTTCGGATAATATCCCGAATGTAAGCATTTTGTTTCATCTTGCATATATATCCCTCCTTAGGTCAAATTACATTTGTAAAAAAGTTATTTAACTTTATAATACATAAAATTATTATCTCTTTGGAAACCAAAGTCCTCATAAAGCAAAACACCTGCATCAGACCCTGTTATTTCAACTGTATTACAACCATATTGCTCTGCTTCGTGTATAATATTTCTTAATAATTCTTTCGCAATTCCTTTTCTTCTGTATGATTTTAATACATAAATTCCCGATAATAGTCCAAGCATTTCAGATGAAGTACCCAAATATGGGGGTTTTTCAACAAAGGAAATACCGCCCGTTCCAACTAATTCTTTATCATCAAACGCTATCCAAGCAATAAAAGTATTATCGTTAATATGTTTTATATAGTAATTATACAAATTAACTTTCAAATCAGATTTTGTCTTAATACCAACCTCTTGAATAAGATTGATATTCATTTTTATAAAGGCATCTAAATCGCTTAATTCTAATTTTCGATACTTAACAGACATAACACACCTCTATTTTAATTCCTTGTCTAAGAATTGTTAGTTTAACATACTGAATATACATTCAATCAGTGTCAATGCAAGAATAATATTGATTATTCTGTAATGATGCTTGTAGAATTTCTGAATTAACGCACCCATACCCGTCCATATCAATGTAGCTGCCGTTCCTATTGTGGCAATTATCATTTCAAACAGAATAAGCGTCCATACTGATGTACTGTAATCTGTAACATATCCTGTCAATGCAGTAATTCCAAACATATATATTTTTACATTGACAAATTGCAGCATAAAACCTCTGACAAAGGAAGCTGATTTTTCTGTATTTTCCGCCGGCGGTTTACTAATTGCAATATGTATGGCAAGAAATAGAATATACGCAGTGCCAATATATTTCATAACATTAAGCACATTCGGCAAAAATGAGCTGATACCGTAAACGAATATTGCACAAATAAGCTGAACAACATAATATCCCGCAAATATTCCATAAAATAGCGGTCTGCCTTTTTTCCAACCGTAATTTGTGATTGTATTAAGCGCAAGTATGTTGCCCGGTCCCGGTGTGATTGCGTTAATAATTGCGTATATAAAAAAATTACCTAAAACATAGTGAGGCAATATAACACCCTCTTTCGATTTATAACATAAACGGCTGCTTACAGCCTATCTACATTATATCACAATACACTATGAAATAGGTAATACATATATCTTATGTTTTAGCATAGGTTTAGCCTATGTTACATTTATACTGCATAAGTGCGTCAACATATATTTTTCCGAGTTCAGATAATTCCTTATCCTTGTTTATCACATATCCGATACGCATTGTTTCTTTTTCTTCGAGCGGAACAGAAATAATTGAGCTTCCGTGAAGATAATTCGGGAAAATACCGCTTGAAATCGTGTAGCCGTCAAGACCTATCATAAAGTTTACGATTGCGGCTCTGTCGCTGACTTTAATACTTTTTTCAGCGTATTCATTACTGAAAAGCTCCTCCGCAAAATTTGAGGACTCATAAGCGCCCTGCACAAAGCTAAGTCGGGGAAAAGGCTTCAAATCCTCTAACGAAACAGATTTTTTCTTTGCCAACGGGTGTTCTTTTCTGATGAATATATGTGGTAATGCGGTGAACAATTCAACAAAGGTTAAATTGTATTCGTCAAATAGTTTTTTTAGCACATTCTCATTACTGTCGCTCAAATATAACACACCTAAATCGCTAAACCTGTTTCGTACATCTTCTATAATTTGGTGCGTCTGCGTTTCGTTCAAAATAAATTCAAAATGTTCCTGTCCGAAACGCTGTACCAATTCCACAAAAGCGTTTGCCGAAAAGGTGTAATGCTGTGATGATACACAAAAACGCTGTTTAGCTGATTTATTATCTATGTATTTTGCTTCAAGTAAGTCCATTTGCTGAACAACCTGCCGAGCGTAGCCTAAAAATTCCATTCTCTCCGTTGTCAGCGCAACTCCTGCACGGCAGCGGTTGAAAATTGTTATTTTTGCTTCCTTTTCAACTTCCTTTATTGCTCCCGATAAACTCGGCTGCGATATAAATAATGCCTTTGCTGCTTCGGTAATTGAGCCTTTTTCAGCAACGGTTATTAAATATTTCAAATGCTGTAATGTCATAGTTTTTCTCCTTAATATTACTAATTGTATTATAATACATCATTGACTGAAATTCAATTATTTCTGCATTTCAGTTTCAATCTCGTGTTCCAAGTCCATACGTTTCTTCCTATCAGTACGAATAAAGTCAAGCAATTCACTTTTCGACAATTTTTTATCTCTATACGCTTTACGCTTTTTTCTTCCCTCAAACAAAAAGTCATATTTCTTATTAAGATATGTTTGCAGAGTATTTTTATCAATATCTAACCGGATAAGCTTTTTGCGGAAATTATCATAACCATCGCGGTTTTGCTGATACAGTTTATTAACATCATCGTCCTTGACTTTCTCTTTATGCTCCTTGAAATATACTGCATGTCGCTGTGATTTGCATTTTGCGCTGCATACATTTGTGTCTTTTCTTGAAGCAATAAATTCTCTGCCGCAGATTTCACAAGTGCGTATATGCTTTCCCTGCTTTGCAAGCTCCGTCATATACAGTACATACAACGGTAAAATATTCCCATCAAAGGTATAAATAACTTCAACACTTTTTTCATCTGTAAGAGTTTCAATACGCACTTGTCCGCTTAATTCCCTGACATCATCTGACTTTGTAAATTTCTTTTCAAACGGCATAAGTATTTTAGCAGCAAATGCCTGATATTCGCCACCGATTTTCTCCCAATACTGACGGTTGGAGTAAATACGCTTATTTTCCTCTTTATGCTTTAACATAGATTGATGCCATAGCTTCAGAATGATGTACTGCTCCAAAATATTATCAGAAGCGTTATATATTCTGAACAATTCTGCCTTATATGGTTCTATTTGTTAATTTCCTCTGCCTTGTTTCAACACTTTTGCAAGACCGTTTACAGCATTTTTTACAGCGTGTAAATTGTCGCTTTCTGCAAAAGCAAGTCCGTCCTCTATAATTGCACCGAAATTTCTTTTTTTATTCACAATTTCGTAAATCTCTGCTTTTTCGTTACGAAAAAAACTCTGCTTTGCTTCTTCTCCAAAAATAATATTCTCTTTTGTATAATTCTTGTTAAACCATAGTGATATACTGTAATTTTCTTTAACTGAAATATTTTCAATTTGTATCATATTTTACTGAAAACCGCCTTTCTTTAACTTAAAGTATTTTACTATAAAATCGTCTTTTTTTCAAACTAAAATACTTTTACAAAAGGGGCGTAAAAACCTATTGACACAAAAAAATGACGTGTTACAATGGCTGTACCAATCCGGATTGGTAATAATTTACACCCGATATAATCGGGAGAAAGGAGTCTTTTATGACGCTAAAAGAACGACAGAACTTATTAACACAAATAACAGTTTTCATTAACAACTTAGCTGTTGATGATGAGAACAAGGCTCCTGATGAGCCGAAGAAAATTGATAAGGTAGAACTATTGACTGTCAAAGAATGTGCAAATGAGGTCAACGGTTTATCTGAGTGTACTGTTCGCCAGCTTGTAGCACAAGGCAAGCTGCCGCATATCAGAAGCGGCGCAGGCAAGCGCGGAAAGATACTTATTCCTAAAACTGCCTTGTTAGAGTATTTCGGAGGTTAGATTATGAGCATATTTAAGACAATAAGAAACGCGGTCAATATAATTTCAGCGGCGGAGCATTACGGCGTATCTGTAAAACGGAGTAACCTTATAAATTGTATATTCCATAATGACAAACACCCATCAATGAAATTATACAAGCTGCACCGTCTTGAAGCCGATAAATTTGCAAGGGCGAATTTACAAAACAAACTGCTTATGATAGATGATGATACGCAGCTTGAAGCATTGACTTCAACAGGATATATTAAAAATCTTATTACAGCAGAAACGCCTGTTGATATTGAAATTAAAGGTCAGCAGTCATTTCAAGCTGAATTATACGCGCGGTTTTTATGTTTCGGCAACGGCTCACCAAAAGCCTTATATGACAGAACAGACGGTTTCAGCCGCAGGCTTATTATTCTTACCACCAAGCCGATACCAAAAGACAGAATTATTGACCGTTATATAGCTGATAAAATGATAGCTGAGAAGGACAAAATTTTCAGTTGGATGTTTGCCGGACTTCAAAGACTAATCAGTAATAATTACTGTTTTACAGTATCCGAGAAGTCGAAACGGAATGTAGCCGATATGATGTCGGATAATTGTAATGTGATCGAATTTCTGCAAGATGATTATGCGGTTTTATTCGGAGCAGAATACAAAACAAGCTGTACGGATTTATACAACGCTTATAACGTTTGGTGCGAACAAAACGCGCTTACACCGTTAAAACGTGAAACGGTTATTTGCTGGCTGAAAGCCAATCAGAATAAATATTGTATCAAATATGATTACAATATTTTAAACCGCGATAACAAACGTGTTCGCGGTTTCAGCGGAATATATGTAAAAGATATTCCATGTCCGATATATGGCGTGTAAAACACGCCATACACACGCCGAAACCGTAGGTTTTATCATAATTACACGCCTACACGCCATTTTTATAATAGGCGTGTAAATGCGTGTAACGGCGTGTGAATAATGTGCGGCAGCACATTACGGTACTGCTTGCAGTACCTCGATAATACGGCTGTATTATCGAAAAGCCCTCTGCAAGAGCGCAAGGTTTTGTTGTAATTCCGTAGGAATTATGACAAAAGCATCTTTACGTACTTTTGACAAAAGTAACAAAACTAAAAGATGTTCACTGCGTTCACATATGAGGAAAGTTTTGTTGAATGACGGGACGTTGTCCCTTATTAAACAAAACCGCACCTATCGGTGCAGAAAACATATCATAGGAGGTGACACAAAATGAGTACACAAAAGAGCATTAGCGGAATTATCGGCAAGGGTAGCATACGTCATAACAACCGTGAATTTTACGCCGCCAATGTAAATCAAGACCGCACAAAGGATAACATAATTCTATGCAAACAAGATATTCACGAAGCATATCACGAATTGTTCGACAAGCCGTTATCTGAATATAACGCCAAACAAAAACGCAAAGACCGATGTATTTCTGACTATTATGAGCATATACGATTATCCAAGCAGGAAAAACTGTTTTATGAAGTCATATTTCAAATAGGCGATATGAAAGATACAGCGGTAGGAACGGAGGACGGAGAACAAGCCGCTAAAATTCTGCAAGAGTTTTATGAGAAACTGCAAACGAATAATCCTCATATACACATTTTCAATGCCGTTATCCATCTGGACGAAGCAACGCCGCATTTACATATTGATTTTATCCCTGTTGCGACAGAAAGCAAAAGAGGATTATCAACAAGAAATTCCTTGTCAAAGGCTTTGGAACAGCAAGGCTTTAAGAGTGAGGGCAAGTTAAACACCTGTGCCAAGCTGTGGATTGATAGTGAAAAGGAACGGCTTGCGGAGTGTATGACAGAACACGGACTTGAACGCGTGAATAAATGCATAAAACGCAGTAATTTATCTGTGGAGGAATATAAGCTCCAAAAACGAATGGAGGAAGTTGCAGAAATTGAGGAGCAATTAACCGTAAAGACAAAACAATTATCTAATCTTAACGATAAGATAACCGATAAACAATCGGAGCTTAAAAAGCTATCGGATAAGGAAGTAAAAATCAAAGATATTGATAAAATTCCTGTTGAAAAGGTAATGTTTTCCGATAAGGTGAAAATCAAGAGCAAGGATTTTGACACACTCCAAAATACGTCTAAAAAGTATTATTCAAACAGGCAAAATAACAGCTTCTTAAAAGCAAAGATGAAACTTTTGGAAAGTGAAAATAAGGACTTGAAAGAAACCATATCAGAACAAAACAATGAATTATCCGAATTAAAAAGTTTGCGTGGTAAACTTAAAATTTCAAGTCTTGAACAAGAGATAAAGCGGTTACAGAAATTGGTGGATAAATTATTTGAATTTATTGACAAATTCAAGCTCCGTGATATGTGGGAGAACTTCATGCAAAATTCCAAAAAACGGGACAGGAATATGGAGAGATAAAAATTATGTTGACTACCCTCCGTATCGGCGTTATAATAATGATACAGAGGGTATGTCACAGATAAATATTGAAAGGAGATTTATCAATGGCAACCATTAGACAACGAGGTAATAGTTATCAGATAAGAGTGTCTTGCGGTTATGACGCAGACGGAAATCAAGTTGAGCAATCTATGACATGGAAACCTGACAGAAAAATGACACCAAAACAGCTTGAAAAAGAACTCAACCGCCAAGCGGTTATGTTCGAGGAAGCGTGTGCCAACGGCTATGTAACATCGGCTGTAAAGTTTTCGGTTTTTTCAGACCAATAGATTGAGGATTATGCAAAACCAAAATACAAAAAAACAACAATGTATAAAATGGTACACGTTAAAAAGCGTATTGATGAGGAAATAGGTCATAAACGGCTTGATAAAATCACACCGAGAGATATTCAAGCACTCATTAAGACGCTGAAAACCGGAAATGAAGCAAAAGGTTACAAACCAATGGCGGCAAAAACCATTAAAAATTACATATCGTATGTTTCAACCGTATTTGAGTATGCAATCCGACTTGATATGATGAGCCGCAATCCTTGCACAAGAGCAAACATTTCCACAGGTAAGGCTAAAGAACGTAATATTTACACTCTTGAGGAAGCGCAAATATTTATTGATACGCTTGTAGAAAAGGCTTCATTAGTATATCAATGCTATTTCATATTAGCAATTTACAGCGGCTTTCGCAGAGGAGAATTAAGCGGTTTGACGTGGGATAATATTGATTTTACCAATCATATTATAACGATTGATAAGGCTTTATATTATACCAAAGCGGAGGGCATTGTTCTTGATACGCCGAAAACAGAAACATCACAAAGAAGTCTTAAACTACCCGAAGTTGTATTCAGCTATTTACACAAGGTAAAAGACTTTTACGCTGATGAAGCAATCCGTCTTGGCACGGCGTGGGAAGATAACAATTTTGTATTCCGCAACGAGTTTGGCGGCGTGTTGTCGCCATTATCGCCTAATTCGTGGCTTCATAAGTTTTGTGCGCGTGAGGGACTTAGATATGTTAATATTCACAGTTTCAGACATCTTAATGCAAGCCTTTTGATTGACAGCGGTGCAAGCGTTAAAACTGTTCAAGCCTGTATGGGGCATAGTATGGCAAGTACAACGCTTAATATATATGCACACTCGTTCAGACGCTCACAAGCTATTGCAAGTGAAGCAGTTGCAGGAAATTTTAATCTTCTGTAACGGACAAAAGTGAATACAAGAAAATGAATAAAAAATATCTAAAAATCCATATAACGGACAAACGCTTTTTTGTTGGAAAGTAAAAGTCCTTGAAACCCGCATATACACTGGGTTTCAAGGACTTAACCTTGGCGGAGAAGGAGGGATTTGAACCCTCGCGCCGCTTTCACGACCTACACCCTTAGCAGGGGCGCCTCTTCGGCCAACTTGAGTACTTCTCCGAATTTA
>CAOKIL010000047.1 GCA_948468535.1 uncultured Eubacteriales bacterium | reverse complement strand
AGCTCTTTTATTTTCAAACTTCCGTTTTGGACGTTGCGTTTTGCTCATATCTAGAGTATGATTTTTAAACTGTGTAAATGTCGAAAAACGTCACAACCGCTCTGTCATTATATCACAAATTATGTCGTTGTCAAGACTGCTTTCGACATGCATTTTAGGTTTTATAACGACATAAATTGTGATTTTTTAGCAATTAAGCGATTGTACCGTCATAATGTGTCATAACAGCGTACGCAAAAACAAAATCATAACATCATTTCTTATTATCAGAAATTTTAATATTATTATCATTTACATATATCTCCAAATTTTCAAAAAACAAATCAAAAGCTACATCTTGGTTATTATTAGATAAATCTAATAAATATCTATCCCATAATATTGGTTCTCGAATATTGTATTTATCAGCAATCCACTCATTAAAGTTATTATAAGTTATCACATCATAATCAATTCCTTCACATTTCATAGCAAAGCGATATCCATCTATAAAACACCTTAATCTCTGTAATGATTTATAACCTATATATAACCCTGGTTTTTGTTTTATCATATAAAGAAGTTCAATAATATTATGACATTTATATGCTGACATTATAATCACCTCATAATTCATAAAATAAATTGTTTGTTAAAAAATATTTATTAATACATCCAATACAAGTTTTCTTTATTATCTTTATTAATTATACAATAGTTAATAATGATTTGTCAAGGTTAAATTTTAGGCAACACCTCACAATTTTTGCATGGTATTGCCTAAACATAAGATTATTTAAATTATCATTTTTTTGTATACAATGCACACAGCACACAGCAATCAACTTAAAATACAATATAACATGATTAAAATAACTAAGATGTTTGAAAAGTCATAAGATGTTTCTATGAAATTTTGACATAAATATATGTAGTTTAAAAGTCAATCACTTCAACTATTTTTTCACCATCAATTGCCACAAATCCATTTAACCAATCATCGTAATTAATACCTTTTGGAAATAAATTATCATAAACCTTATTGTTAAATAAAATAGCTGTATGCTTTCCATTTTCACTAATAGCCTCAGTTGCAGAATAAAGATCATGTAAAATATAATAATCACCATATGTCAACATAATTCGTTTTCCATTAAGACCTATTTTCATTAAAGAATCTTGTATGTCATCAGCACACTCAACACATTGAAGGTTTTTATATTTCTCTGCAATTTTAATTATATCAGCTTCAGCTAATTTATTTAATTTATTAATTAGTGAAAGCTTTTCAATTTCAGTGATTTCATCAATGCGTTTACCAGATTTTAACAATGCATTAATTGAATCAATGGAATCATCCAGTGCATCCACCGCGTCTAATTTGGAAAGTTTGCTTAATGCAGCCAACTCATCAGAATTTTTTAATGCCCCAACAATTGGTAGAATTCCAATCATGTCTAAACCTGTTTGCCCAGCATGACTCCAGGACCATTCCCAGTGTGTCAAATCATATGCTACATCTCGAATATCCGCAACAAAATCAATACCTGAAAAACTAAGTACAATTTGACCCGCCGTTCCAGTAATTGTAACTTCATCTGAAAAATTTCCACCACCAATTTGTTTTAGTGCTTTCCAAAATGTTTCTTTATCAATAATTTCATAATATAGTATATTAATATACATATCAGTTTTCAACCAAAACTTTTCTATACCATATATTCCATATGCTTGACGAAGCCAAGAAACATAAGCCGCATACTTTTCATCTGGAGATACACGATTATCTAACAATAATGTTGGCCATATTTTTTCTCCAAAAAAATCCCATGTAGTTGAACACTCTTTATTTTTGCTCGTTATTTCTTCGCCTTGTTCATTATACTTAGGAGGCATAATATCATTAAGATAATTATTAAGTAATTCAATAACATTATTGGCAGTTGATTCATCAATATTGACATTTCGCCTTAAAGGTGCGCTATCTGCAATGTCATTACAACCATCTAAATCCCCATCAGCAGAAGTAGGATCAGACCGTATTGGTAATACAACAATACCACAACTGTCAATATAATCAATGAAGCTCATGTTGGTGACAGTATGACCATCAAAACGGAAAAGTCCCTGTGAGACGTATGTGAGTTCTGCTTTATAATCAACACACTCTCCGTATGTAGGCAGTTCAACAAATCCATTATTAAACTTTATAAGCTTACAATCAAAATTGATTTCCTCATAATCAGTCAAACCATCTTTATCAGTATCAGACTGTTTAATCCCTTTCTTTCCATGCTTAAAATAAATATTTGAAACAGTATCGTCAAGCTGAACATATTCCAAACCAGTTGAAAGAATCATCCAATATTCTTTGGTATTTTCTTCTTTGTTGACTTTTTTACCGTATATATGTTTGATTACATCTTCGGTATAGTCATATTGGTCTGAAAAAAGTTTTCCGCCGCTTTTCTTGTACATATCATGTGCATAGCCGTATTTCTTGGAATCATCAATTTCGGCAATTACACTAATATTTGCATTTTTCTCAACTAATTTGTCAAGAATGTCTTTCCCGTCTTTATCTTCAATAGCTTCGTTATCTTTATATGAATGACGATACGTAACACCTTCTTGGTTAAAAATACTAAACACAAATGTTTCACGAGTTAAATCGCATTCTTCTTTAATTCCTACTAATGCGTCGGATAAAACAATTTTACTGTTTTCGCTTTGTGTACGTGTAAAAGCTGATGATTCTCTTTCAATGTGAGTATAATCTGTAAAATAGTTGCAACTCAATTTATTTCCGTCAGCATTTTCTATTAATTCTCCATATAAATCAGAATAAAAATAGTAATGTACGTCAGACGTTAATGACGTGTTCTGATTCATAAAATATATTCTTGCATTAGGAGAATTTTTTAAAACAGTTCTGCTAATATCAAGAATTCTGTCTTTCATAAGCTTGAACTCATCATAAGTTTTGGTGCTGCGTGTATCAATAATAAAGACTAAATTAAATCCGTCTCTCAATTCGTCATTTTGGTTTAAATTAACTTCATTTTCATTATATACCGAATTAATGTCAATGTCAAGCGAATTTTGTAATACCGCCCTGTTTTCAATAACTTCCATTTTTTCAGAAATTGAAGTATTAGCAGGTACTTTAAGTGCATCAAGCCATAACTCCATATCCACAAGGCAGTATGTACCCATTATGTCAGTCTTTGTATAAACAGTATTTGTCGCTTCATCATGAAAAGTTTCAATTGGCAGAAGCATATTAACGTCCTCAAAGAACATGAAAACATTAAGACGCTTTATTCCCTTAAATTCGTCGCTCTCATCAGTATATGTACCTAATGTGTTGTTTATGACAGAATTTTCAAGCTCAAATTTTACGGTAACTTCCTCAACTGCAAGCCCATCCGTGTAAACAAATTCGGGAGCTATACCGATAATAGCAGAATTTTTAATAGCGTTTGAATAACCGCTTTCACGGGCATAAACGTTGTTTTCCGCAACGCCCGCCGATTTCATTTCCAACGAAACCTTAAACGGAGTATCGTTATCGTCATTAACAGCAGACAAAACCTCAGAATCGGAAGAAACAATTTGAGAAAAAGTACGTTCATTATCAGGTGTTCCGTCGGTAGCCGTACTGTTAGGATTTAGACCGAGTGCAATCTCATCACCGTCAGAAACTTTGTCGCCGTCCGTATCATATTTAAGAGGGTCTGTACCGTGGATATTTACCTCTGCACCGTCGTTAAGACCGTCACCGTCCGTATCGGCAGTATTCGGGTCGGTTCCCAATTCACACTCCTGCGCGTTAGTAAGTCCGTCGTTATCGAAATCCTCGTCACCATCGTTTATGCCGTTATCATCGGTATCGGCTTTCAGAGGGTCAGTTCCAAGATACAAAACTTCGTAACCGTCGGAAAGTCCGTCACCGTCCGTATCGACTTTGTTTTTGTCAGTACCGAGAATATCCTCATAGTAATCAGGCAAGCCGTCCTTGTCCGTATCAAGCTCATAGTCTATATCCTCGATATTTTCAGTAACAGTAACAACGTTACTCTCAACAACATTTCCGTCAATATTCTGACAAACTTTAACATAGAGAACACCGAAACCGCTGTTTACTGCATACTCATAGAAAGCAACATTTTCAACTGTTGCAACAGTCTCAAAGTTAACGCCGTCAAGTGATGTCATTACCTCAAATGCACCTGTGGGAACGGTAGACAGCCACATGATACTTACCGCATTATTTTCCGAATTGTAAGCTGCTTCTGCCGTAATTGCAGCTTCCTCGGTTATTGTATTTTCGTCGATTTTTACAGATGTCAAGACAAAATTAGTTGCAGCCGCTTCTGTATCGGCTTGCTTTGTTGCCGTAAATCCAAATGATGACGAGGAATTAGGCATAATGGGATTAGTCCACATTTCGCTTGCAATGGTATAGCTGTTTTCTGTACTGTCGATTATACGTCCGCCCCAAGAATTGCTAATGATGAAGTTAGTATCAAATGATAAAGTCCAAGCTTCAAGCGGCTCGTTGCCTGTATTTGTTACCGTAACAGCTCCCTGAAAACCGTCGCCCCAATCATCATATATGTCAAACTGCACCTCGTAGCCGTCAGTAACGTTTGCTCTTTTTGAAACTATTTCAAATTTTTCAGGCAATTCAAGATTTTCACCCGCCAATGTATATCCAAATGATACTGAACCGCTAGGCTCGATTTCATAATTGTAGCCCGCATTTTTAATTATATTCTCTTTGGGAGAAACAGCGTTCCATAAGCCGTTCACCTCGCCGCCTGCACGATATGCAAGCGCCCAGTTGAGTATGGATTCTGTTCCTATGTTGCGGATAGTAACTTGAATACTCTGATTGCCCTCCCACTCGTTCAGAACAGCATAATCAACCTCGTAATTATCATATGCATATGTGTGCGAACCGATTTCGGCAAACACTTCAATCGGCAGTACAGCAGACATATTAAACATAAGTATTATTGCTAAAATCAGCGAACAAAGTTTTTTGTTTTTCATAAAAAACATCCTTTCGTAATAAAAATATTAAACTGCCGTGCCGTCATACATTTATGCAGCACGGCAGTTTAATTAAAGTTTAATCATCATTGGTAAACCCGTCTCTACGGTATATTGAAAAATATCCTGTCACGCTTTCGCCTGGCTTAATTGTTCTGTAATCATATTCACTTTGACTTTCGTCATCTATTAGTGCTGGCAAAAAAATATCTGAATTTTCTAAATCAAGAACACCCTTATTAATATTAACAATCTCTATCGTTCCATCAGGATATTCTATATACATTGCAGAAAATTTAGCCAATTGCGCACTGCCGCTAAAGCTTGCCGCAAAATTGTAAATAGGACGTTCGCTATTGTTTGTAAACGTAAAGCTGTTTGTCCAGTAATCAAGTCCCTCGGTCACGGTAATATCAAGCTTCAAACCTGTTCCGTCATGTACTACAAGCGGCTCTTTAGTTTTGAAAATCACCTTTACATCTTCGTTCAGGGGCATAAGCACACCCGTAAATTCCGCAGAAAGGTCATATGAACCAGGCTTATCGCCGCGAATTATCCAAGAAGCGTGTTCTGTTTCCTTGCTGCCGATTACGCCTTTGTTGCCCATAATCTGTGTAAGATTTTCTTCTCTGTAGGTATCGGCTAATGATAAACCGTCGGGAAGATTCAATACCGCCTTTGAATTCTGAATTGAAAAATCATCATCGGCATTATTGATAATAGTTAGGTCTACATCATAAAATTCTTTGAGCCAAGATAATTTTGTTGAAACATTAAATATGGCAACGCTTACAGGTATTCCTCCGCTTCCTGTTCCATATCCGCCATGACTTCCGCGAACAGGTCTGTCTTTATCACCTTTCAGTGTCATTACAGTTGTATATGTTCCCTCACGTTCTTTCAGATATGTCAAATTAACCTCTTCAATAAGGTCTCCCGTCGCGTCAAGTTTAAATGAAATCCTTCCTTTTTCATCATAATCAATCTCATATTCATAAACAAACTGGTTTTCTGGTGCGTTCACGTCTATCCCGAGTGCAACCATTTCATTTACATCAAGCGTTCTTACGGTCAGCTTTCCTTCTACCAAGTTTTTCTTTTCAATTTCAACATTGAGAGAGGAAGTTTCTCCCGTTACCTTAACGCTTGCGTGTTGTGGGAGATACTCATTTTTGTAGAAATATATGTCATATGTGCCTTTAGGCGCAATAAGACTGAAATTGCCGCTTGCGTCCGTCATAAATTCGGAGCTGTCAACACCCGCAATATCACAATATACCTTTACATTTCCGATTGACGTATTGGTGTTTTTAAGTACAGTCCTTAACTGAACTGTACCGTATTCATTGCTGTAAATATGCGCCTTTACTGTATGACTGTCGGAATTTCCCGCGCTGTCCTTTACGATAAGCGTTACATCATATGTACCGTCTTTTTCATAGGAATGGGAAACCCTTGCACCCTCTGCTGTTGTTCCGTCGCCGAAATTCCATTCATAAGAAGCGACAAAATGGTTGTCCCAAGAATTTGAACCGTTAAAGCTGATAGCCTCGCCTGCGATACCCATTGTATCCGCGCCAGCGTCCGCAAGAGGAATAATATCGTCGTTATTTGTAGGAACGGAAGTCACCTCGCCGCTCTTTACCGTATTATTTCTTGAATCGACAGCTTCTACCATATAATAATAGGTCTTGTCGGGGGTAAGGTCGCTGTCCGTATATTTATTGTCCTTGATTGAAGCTATGCAGGAATATTTTCCGTTTTCGGAGGTTTTTCTGTAAACGTGATAGCCAAGCAAGTCCTCGGTATTTTCCATAGTCCAGCTAAGCTCGCTTCTCCAGCCCTCGCCGACTGCCGTAAGAACGGGAGCAGACAAAGCACACTCTTTAAATGTATAGCTGCTGTTGGAATATTCGCTGACATTCCCCGCCTTGTCCTTTGCGTAGGCTCTTATCTCATAACGTCCTGTTGTAAAGGAAGACGTGTCAAGCTCAAACTGTACAGCCTTTGCGTAAATGTTTATGTTATCTTCCGTGAAAACGCTTGTCCATTCGCCGCTTTCAGGTCTGCACTCAACGGTAATGCTGTCAAGTCTGAAATTATCTCTTGCGGAAACTCCCACAAGCTGATTTGTGTCGAGAACTGCGCCGTTTTCGGGATATACGCTCAATATTTCGGGTTTAACGTTGTCCTCTGTCACGCCACCTGTTACCGCTTCGGACTTTACGCTTTCATTTCCGTTTTTATCAACAGCAGTTACGCAATAAGTGTACTCCGTGCCTAAATCAATATCGGTGTCATAATAATTAAGATATTTATAGTTGTCCTTGATAAGTGTGTAGTCGCTGTCTGATGTTTTACGGTACACTTTAAAATATGCCGTATCCTCATCATTGGGCGCAGTCCAGCGTACTTCTATACGAGAGCCTTCGAGACTTACCGTTACATTTGAGGGAACGTCGGGCGCGGAGCTGTCAAAGTTGTACTGAACAGCGGAAGAAGCTTCGCCTGTTATCCCTCTGGAATTGACTGCATATGCGCGAACATAAACAACGCCGTCATTAGCGGGAGTAAGCGCATATTCTACAGACGTGCTTGCGCCGCCGTTTGTTTCGATTTCGGCAGCGTTCTCCCAATTTTTATTATCGGCGGAAGTCTGAATTACAATAGTTTTTACGGAACGGTTATCCCTTGCCGCGACCTTTAAGGTGAGCGCTCCCGAATAGTTTCCGCTTGCAGGGGAGAGCGAAACGATAACAGGCTTTGTCATATCGGCTTTGGTATTTACAATTACCGTATCGCTTGAAGTTTTATTGCCTGCGTTATCGTATGCGATTACATAATACACATACTCCGTACCGTCCTCAAGAGAACTGTCCTCATAGCTGTTTGCGGAAGTTGTTTTTACAAGCTCATTATTTCTGTACACCTCATAGGAGGTAACGCCGATGTTATCGGAACAATCCCAGCTTAAAACCGCCGAGGTTTCGGAAACGCTGTCTACACGAAGCGAGGGAACTTCGGGCGGCATACTGTCAACGGTTATAGGCTCGCTGTTTTCGGAAGTATAGTCCTCCGAATCAAACGCGCTAACATAATATGAATAGTCGCCCGCTTTTACGTTATCGGTATATGTTGTTTCGGTTGACTTTCCGATCTGAACGTCATCGCGGTAAATGTTATATCCTGCGACTTCCGCTTTTCCGTCAGGCTGCGTCCAAGAAAGAGCGACGTAAGAGTCCTCATTTACTGTATACTTCAAATCAACAGGCTTTTTGGGGACATAGTGAATAACCACTTCTTCCATTGAAATATCGTTAAAGGTAAAATATGACTGCTGAGAACAGCCATGGCTTATGTGACTTGTGATAGGACCATAACCATAGCCATAATTGTTTTCGGGAAGAATATATTTATCAATTACAACCTTTTCTCCGTCCCAAACCGAAACAGAAGTGTTGTTGACTTCAATTTTAAAATCATGCTCTCCGTAAAGGTTAGATAAGGAATAGGTCTTCAAAAGCTTTCCGGCGTTTTGAACGTAGGAATAGCTGCCGTTGCGAAATCTATCAACATCAACGCCTGTTATCTGAACAAGCTTTAACCCCGACTGCGTAACTAAAACGCAAAAGCCACTGAGCACATTATTTTTCACGGAGGAATTAAAAAGGAATCCGCCGCCCTCCATACTGTGCCAGTCGCTGCCGTCGCGCTTTATTTTAAAGGAAAATGTTTTCTTGGAATTCTTATTTTCTGTATCATTTATCAGCAGAAAGTCCTTAAAAGCCGAATAGCCATAACCTACCATTTTGATATTATCCCCGTCATAAATGATATGGTCGGGAATTGAGGGGGCATACCTGTCCGTAAAATTATCATGGTCATATTCCGTCCACGCAAAGGTGTCCTGCGCCGTTAAGGTTTGCGATAATTCTACATATGGGTCGTCCTCAGCGTATACCTCAAAGCCTGTGCTGAACGGAAACAAACTTATTGTCATTACGGTTGCCAAAATTGCTGACACGGATTTTTTTAGACTTTTAGAAAAGGCTCTTTTCATTTTTTCGTCCTCCATTAAATAATTGGTTTGCTTATTGTTTCTTTACGGTTTTTTCAAAGCTGCATTTTTCAATTGTCTCGGAATTATTTCCTGCATAAACCGTAAATACGGATTTCAAACGATACGTACCATTTGATAAATTGTATTTATAATTTGTTGCAGAACCAATGTAACCGTCATCTGTTTCACTCCAACTATCAACGTATTCCCAATCTCCAGATGAAGTTTTTTTCTGTAAAGTTTGAGAAATTGTTATTTTTGTAGTTTCACCGTAATAACCTGTGGCTTTGCTTAAACACGTTGCTGTTGTGCCTGAAATTGTCAGCGTCGAACTGCAAGTATAAAGGTATGTCGTATATAACGACACTCCGTTTGCAGAAACAACAGTACACAATACAAGTGTTGAAACAATAAGAACTAAAAATGCGGCGGTGATTTTCTTTAACATAAAATCTACTTCCTTTCAAAATATGATTTATTAAACGGAATATTTTTACTCCGTTCAATAAATCATAACAACATAAAGGAACAATTACTGACAAGAAAATCTAAAAATTTATTTTATTCTACTTTTTGTACAGATTTTGCCATATCAATTAGTGCATTTTTACCAACATTTGAACCAATGGAGAAAATGTATTCTCCATTATCCCAAACTATTGTTTTAAAATTATGGTTATCATTAAAATAAATTGCTTCATAATTATTTATCATTATTGTTTCAATTTCAGAATTTTCTGTATTCCATATTGAATCATATTCATTTTTTGTATTCTGATAAAAATTTATTATTATGTTATCTTTTCTATAAATTACGTTATAAACAGATCCAGTATACTCTTCAAAATCAGTTACATAATCACTTAAATCATAGGTAATAACGTAAACATCTTCAATTGTCTCGGGTGCATTTGTGCTGTCAACAGACTGTAACACAGAAAATTTCTCATAAATATACGCAAAGAAATCCTTAAATAAGCTTCTTACAGCTTCTACCTGCATTACAATAGTCATTGATACAGCCGCTGCCGTAACAGCGCAAACCGCCCTTTTCCATGTTTTGTTTATCAATTTATAGTACGGCTTTCTTCGGCGGTTAATTAGCTTTTTCATTCTACGTTCAAATTTTTTTGAAAAAATATGCTCCTCCATTTGCGGTATGGACGCTTCATATCCGGGTATTAAAGCCTCGGCTAAAGCCCTTTTGAATTTACTGTTTTGCATAATCATCATCTCTTTCTAAATTTTCTTTCAGCAGTTTTTTCGCGCGTTCAAGCCTTTTCCAAACAGCCTGAACAGTTATATCAAGCATATCGGCAATTTCTTTTGTAGTAAAATTTTCAAGATAATACAGAAATATAACGTCCTTATAAATTTCGGGAAGTTCGGAAATAGTCTTGACCAATTGGTCATAATCATAGCGCTCAAACATATCTGCCTCGTCAGCAATCGTGTTAATGTCCACTTCAGCTCTGCGTTTGGCAGTACGTTTGTTTTTCTTATATAAATTGCGAGCATGGTTCTTACTTATAACAACAACGTAGGACTCGATTTCCTGACAAGGAATTTCATTAACTTTTTTAAAATTATCGGCAATAGAGATAAAAGATTGATGAACAACATCCTCGGCGTCCTCTTTATTTTTTAAAATACCGTATGCGACCTTGTACATATCTTGTTTGAACATTCTGTAAAGCTGTTCAAATCTGTCCCTTTCCTCTTCTGTTTCAAGAATTGAAAGATAAAAGCTAAGCATAGTAACTGTCCTTTCCTAAAATTTCCGTTGATATAACTATACCTTAAATAAGGGAAAAATGCAATAGCTTTTACTCAAACGTCCGATATATTGACCTGAACGCAAAGTCAAGCGTTATGTTGTACAAAAATCAGATATGGTATATGTTGAAATTTACAAACCTCGATTTTAAAATGTTAATTTTCTATTAAATTCTGGGAATCACCCTCTAAAAATGTCCTTTCTTATGAGAGGACTTTTAAATTACAACAACTTAAGCTGAAAAACATACGTCTTGTGCAAATGTACAAATTTATAAAAATCACCCCGCCAAAATGGTTTGTTAATCTCCTATACTTATGGAAAGTAACTTACCGTCAATTGTAACATTTATATTAACAAAGCGAAAATCATTTTCAAAACACCCTTAAAAAAAGCCAAATTTTTTTCTATAGGTAGAGGGTGTTGTTTGTAATGCAATTCTAACAAGTATTAAAAATACAAAAAAGAAATTATTATGCAAGAGTACAATCTTTTTGAAAAGGGTTGCCAAAAACGCCGTTAAGTGTCCTATATTATGGGAGGGCAAAATTTCACTATAGTATAACAGCAAATTTGTGCAATTAATAGAAAATTATGTAATCCTAAAATATTCGGTTACAATTTCACTTGTTTTTGTAGGTACTTATGGAAGGAGGCATAATTCACGCATTAGAAAAGCTGTCATAATTAAAAAAGGAGGTCGGCGCATACGATTTGAAACCATAAAACGTTTGCCGTATAGGTCGGTACAAAATGATTGATTTTGTACCAAGCAATTACAAACATCAGGTGCAAAAAATAAAAAAATGTACCGCGTCCAAAAGAAAGGAATGGTAATATGCCAAGAAAAATCACACTTGAAAAAATGTCCGAAAGGCTTGATAAGGTCGAAAAAAAACGTATTAAGCGTCAGACAGAAATGGAGGCGATCGACAAGGAATATAAGGAGCTTTCCAAAGCGGTTGCCGCCGAAAAGGAGCGTGTTCGCACCGATAGGCTGGTTACAATAGGTGAGGTCGTCTGCAAGCATTTTGGTGATGACATTACTTATTCTGAATTTGACGAAGCGATGAGTACGCTTATGTTGATTTCGGAAGTGAAAGAATTTATCTTATCCGAAAAAGCGAAATGCAAGGATATTCCCCAAAACGAAAAGAATGTATGCGGCTGATTTTGCAGGAGCTATGCTCCTGCCATAAGTTGGGCGGCTTTGCCGCCTTAAAAGGGAGTGCAGAGGGAACGGCTGTCCCACGGTCTATTTACGGAGGAAATAGTCCTAGTGGGTTAGGACTATCCCAAACGGATAGAGGCGCGGTCGCTGCGTTCCCAACATCAAAAGGAGGTATGCCATTGAGTTACGCAATCATCAGAAACGAAAACCATAAAATGAACGCCGTTCCATTGCTTGAACGCCACAATGAACGGCTGAACAAGAATTACAGCAATAAGGATATTGACCTGTCGCGGTCGTCCGAGAATTATCGTTTGAAACAAATTCAGGCAGCAACCTATCAGCAGGAATTTGAAAGAATTCGTACCCGTCATCAGCTAAAAGGTAACCTGCGTTTGGAAGGTAAAAAGCAGAGTACGGTTATGTGTGAGTTTGTAATTACGTCCGATAAGGAATTTT
>CAOKIL010000046.1 GCA_948468535.1 uncultured Eubacteriales bacterium | reverse complement strand
CAGCTCGGCTCCCGCTGATATTCCATCATCACGATGGGCTTGCCATCATGGATGAATCTGTTCTAATAGATTCTGAAAAGCCGGGCGAGGGAAGTAGGTTCCGGCAAAAAACGGTTTTTGATCCGGTGTAATAAATACTGACAGCGGCCAGCCACCGCTGCCTGTTATTGCCTGACTTACATTCATGTAGATGCTGTCGATATCAGGGCGTTCTTCTTTATCAACTTTTATGGATATAAAATATTTATTCATTATATTTGCTGTTTCGATATCCTCAAAGCTTTCATGAGCCATAACATGGCACCAATGACATGTACTGTATCCGATGCTTAGAAAAATCGGCTTGTTTTCTTTTTTAGCCTTCTCAAATGCTTCCTTTCCCCACGGGTACCAGTGTACAGGATTATTTTTGTGCTGCAAAAGATACGGACTTGTTTCGTTTTTTAAATTATTCATTATTTTGTCACCTCGCTATTATTATGTTCTATATTTTTTGATAAAATAACAAAGACCTATCGCAATTATACGATAGGTCTTTTGAATTATAAATTTTGAGATAATTACGGATTGAGAACACAGAAGCGGTGGAGGATAGCGGCAACTTCTGCACGCGTTGCAGTATCTTTAGGTGCAAATACTCCGTTCTCGCGGCCGTTGAGTAAACCGGCTTGCTGTGCTGTGTGTACCGCTTCGACTGCCCAGTCGCTTATATCTGCCTCGTCTGCAAATTCTATTGCATTAGATGATAAGGTCATCTGGGCTCCGCACAGATTTGCGAACTTCACGGTCATGACAGCAATTTGTTCTCTTGTAACCGAATTGTTTGGTCCGAACATATTCTCGCCGATACCTTGAACCAAACCGGTACCGCCTGCCCATGCAACCGGTTCAGAATACCATTCGCCGTCAGCAATATCATCAAACTTCATTGGTGTATTGCATATAATCTGCCATTTTGAATCTATCTTTGTTCCAAATCTGCTTAGTACTGATACATACATGGCTCTTGTCATTTGTGATTCAGGTTCAAAAGTTGTGTCTGATGTTCCGTTGAACAATCCCTTGTCTGTCACATACTTGATAGAATCTTTTGCCCAGTGGTCAGCCGAGACATCTGCGAATCTGTCGCTTGTTGAATTTACAATAGGCGCTGTTGTTTGTGACGGATTTTGACCTGTTACAATAGAGGGCACTCTGTTTGTGCTGCCGCCGTTACTTCCGCCGCCGCCCCAATTATTGGACGGTCTTTTGGTGGGATTTGGATTAGCGTTGCCGACAGTGATTTCTACATCAACGTCATTATATGATTCGGGATACATAGAACGATTTAACAAAGTGATATCGGCCGTATCGCCTATGTTCATTTTTTTGTCTGATTTAAGTGAAGCAAGACTTATTTCTTCACTTCCATTCATCAGTTCTGTTGAATCAATATAGAGAGTTATGGTTTTGTTTTCGCTGTCGGTCTTTATAGTCCCGTAAGCATCTTTATTTTGTGTTGTTAATGTATACTCTGTATTTTCATCTTCTGTATTTAATGTAAGCTGAACCGAATAAATCATAATGCCTACATTATTAAGTTTTATTTCAGCATATGTTTGTGCGGTATTCATTACGATTGATACTGTCGGAGTTGCTTCTGCGGCATGGATAACCATGCCGCTTGTCAGCGCCGTACAAATCATGCAGAATACGCATATAAATGAAACAAACTTTGATTTAATATATTTCATGTGCTTTCACCTCATTTTTATTCAAGTATAATTTCAGGCATTGAATCGTCTGACGGAGAATCAATCCATAAAGTATCACTTGTCATACGTTTGCTATCTGCACTCTCGATTGTATCTGTGCGGTACAGTTCAGCCTTTATCTGTGCCGGAAGCGGACTCTCAGCCGAGCAGTCGCTGACATCTCCCTGAAGTTCAGCTTCTTTTTGTACATTTGGTACAAATATGAAGATACCATCGCTGATATCACTGACTTCTCCGTCTTCCGGTATCTCGGCAAACAGTAAGCTGTAACCGTCAATTGCACGCTCTACGGTTGTTTGCTCACCTGTTTCGGAATCAACAGAAATAAATCTGCCGTTAACCTGAACTGTGTTGTACAATGGGTCGCCGCGGTATGTACCTGTAACAACAAGCGTACCTGCCGGTATTACTTCATCATCATTATCGCCGTATTTGTAGTCGGCGCTTAGTCTGCCGACTGTCGCATCGCTGTTGAATTCTATGTTATCGCCGGCGTAGCTGATAAATTCGATTGACGAGCTTTCAGGTATACCGCTTACGGTGATTTCTTTTGCGTCATATGTCCAAATACGCGTGTCGCTTGAATCAGCTTTCGGTTTGTTGAAGTATGCCACATAGTAATCAGCATCAGGTGTTTCGTTTTTCTCAAAACTTCCGTTCTTTGCTGTAGTAAACTCTGTGTCGTCTTCACGTTTTACAGATACTGTATAATCACCTACTGCAGGTGCGTTTGTGACTTTAATACCTGAAACAGATGTTAGACTGTCAATTACAACGCTGATAGAACCATCAGTGTTTCTTGTCATTGTGTAGCTTGACGGATCAATTGTTCTCACATATGAGATTCGTATTTGTCCTGCGTCAGCAGCATCACCGATTTTGTTACCAAGCATATCTATTGCCTGTACTGAGTAGCTGAATGCTTTGTTGTTTGCAGAGCCTATTATATCTTGATACTCGCTGTTTGTTGTGAAGGCAATAGTAGTTCCGTTTCTTTTGATTTCATAACCCAATATTGAGTTGATGTCTGCTGTATTTGAGAATGTCAGATTAACCTGCTTTTCATTATTGCTGTCAATTTCGGCTGATGCAGTTGTTATACCGTTTCCTGCTGAGCCGCCGCTCAATCTGTAGCGTCTTGAATTATCATTCAGATATTGAATACTTCTTGTCTCATCGGGATATGCACTGAGCGCTGTTTTTGTACTTTCGCTAAGTACCATTCCCCAACTTTCAAAGAACTCTGTCAGGTTTTTGTCTGCAATTTTGCTCGCAATAAGTGCAAATCTGTCATCTTTTGTTGCGGCGGTTATGCTTCCGTGCTTCCATTCTTTGAACAGATTATTATAGAATGCCATCGGATTTTCACCTTCATCATAAGCAAGATGGAGTTGCCAGTACATTCCAAGCTGTACGAATACATCGTTTGACATTCCGGGACGGCCTACAGATACTTTATCGTAAATCTTATTATACTTTCCGCTTTTTTCTAAGCGTGACGGCAATGTGTTTTGCTTTCCGTCATAAGTCTGTACCATTAATGAATAGATATTGTTTGTAATCTCGGCTTTTCCGAGTTTATCCATATTATGACCGATTTCGTGTGCAATTCCCCAACCGAAGATGTTGTTTGATGTTGCGCCTTCCGGCAGCATAGATACAGGTTTGCCGCATACCATGCCTGAAACGGAGCCGTATCCGATTCCTATATGACTTCCTGCAGCATACATGAATGCTTTTCCAAACATGCGCATATAACGTATATTCTGTCTGCTTTCCATATCGCTGTTTTCAAGTGTATTATCAATACCCTGTGTTGTGTTTACAATGTGCATTATGTCTTCCCAAGCAAGAACGTTATTGTACAGAGTTTCAGCTGCTGCTTCATTATCTGCGCCTGTCGGTTTAATGCCGGCAAGAACTCGATCTGCCGGAACAGAGAGTAATACGTTCGGCATTGAGATTTCAGTTGAGTTGTATATTCCTGTTTGTGTCATGTTATAGGTTTTTGTATATGTGTTTAGATGCTCAACATAATCGCTTATACGATTACGTCTTTCTGTCTCGCTAATGCTGTACCAGTCTGAAAGTTCAAGTGTAGGTATAGCGGTTGTACCCTGACGCATTTGAAGTGATACTTCTTCAGGGTGTGCGCCTGAATATCTGAGATATAACGCACCGCCGCGCTCAGAGGTTTGAGAACCCATCTGTGGGATTTCGATAATATTTCTTCCATTCTGAAGCGGAATTGCACCGCCCTGCCATGAATTTGCTTCTGCAAAGAACTGTGTCGGAACAACATAAGCTGTTTCTCCCTCAGGTATATGAGCATATATTGTTACTTTGGTATCAGCAAACTTATTCTTTTCAGCATATGCTGTTGAATATGCTACTGCACCGAGCGGCTGCAGGTCGCTGCCTGCCTGACCGTATTTTGAGCCGTCTTTACCGGTACTTCTGGATTGTACGTCTGTTTTAACGCGTCCTAACGCATTTGTGTTGCCGTCTAATAATGATTCAGCAAGATCAAGTTCATCAAGTAAAACGTCTTTATCGACATAGTATCCGTCAGCATTGTTTGCCTGTGCTTTTAGTGATTCGATTTTTGCTTTAGTTTCCGGTACGTTTGCTTTTGCAGCTTCAGAAAGCTCTGTATATATATCGTTTGCAAATAGTTCTCTCACTTCTGATTCCAAATTGTCGGATTCATAGAATATTGCTTCTGCAAGACTGACACCGGTAGGTGAGCCTGCCCATTGAGAAACGGCTACTGCAAGTTTCTTTACTTTTGTTTTTTCAAACGGCAGAATCATATATCCTGTTTCGTTTGAGTTAATCGGAATACGTTTTCCGCTAACTAACTGTTGTTGGTTTCCTTCTTCATCCCATACAACTATTGAATAACTCTCGAGACTTCTGCGATAAGCGCCGTCAAGACGAGGTACATAAACCATATAGTTCATTTCTTTAGCTTCTTTAAACGTAAATGTGAATGTATTGCTTTCCCAGAATACGCGGGCTGTCCAGTGAGTTCCGTAATCTCCGTCAGCTACATTGCTTACATTAAAGCCGTTCGGATACTCGCTTGACAAAACGTTATTGGGATTTGTCATTACTATTGATTCAATATTGTCGTTGTCAATCATATTGAGAGTGGGGATTTTCGGAGCTTCAATCTCAATTTTTTCAGGAATACCTGTTGCCAAATCTGATTTTGGACCTTCACCAATATCGTTTCCTGCAACAACATAAATCAGATATTCAGTTCCGTTAGTTAATCCACCGATATTTATTTTTGTATCCGTCAGTTTATTACCGCACTGTGTGAATTTGTCAGCGGTTGCTTCCTTATAAAATACATTGTAGTATGTAGCATTCTCAGTTTTCTTCCATGATACGGATAGCGCCTGATCCATAGGAGATACCGTTACCATATCAGGTTTAAGAGGCGCTGAGTTTGGAATAGGCATAGCGCTTATAATTTCCGAACGTCCGCCTTCCCATCCGTCACTGATTGGAGTAATGGTGAAGTAATATGTTTTCAGGTTTTTTAATCCGTTGATGAGGGCAGAGTTCACATCAACGGTAAGTTCATTTGTAAGTTTATTGCTCTGTTCGCCGTAATATACTTTGTAACCTGTGATGTTAGGGAACTCAGACCATGTAAGCTGAACGCTCTCATTTTTAGGTGTTGCCTTGACATTCTTTACACTTAAAGCCTGTGGTGCAGGATTCTCAGGCACAATATCTTTCAGGAATTTAACTTCCTGGATTACTGCATATTTTGGAGTCCCATCTTCACCGTCAACTTTAGTTACGTTGATTATAATTTTCTTAACTGCTACACGTTTTCCAAGAGATATAACAACGCTCTTTGTTCCCTCATTATCGCCTAAGAGTTCAATTCCCTCAGGGATAGAATAGTCGAATGGGATTTCTTCTGTGCTTCCGTCCTCGTATGTAACTGTTGCAACACCTGCTGTGAGTGCACCGTTGCCTTCTGGAGATATAATCTCAACTTCTTCCATTTCAGCTGCTTTATTGAACTCAATAGGAATCAAAAGCTCAGAATCGTCATCTTTTTTGCTTAGTGTTACGGTTTTTTCATTATTCTCGTCAAATATATTATTAACAGCGCCTGAAACATTAACAGTATCGCGGATGCTGTCAGCATTTACTGCCTTTTGAGCAATCAGAGCTGTGTCAAAGACCTGTATATCTCCATCAGGATTAATCTGATGGTTGACATATGCCAGGTCAACAATATCAATTTTTTGATCGCCGTTTAAATCATAAGTTGCTAAACTTTCTGCATCTGTCATGCCCAGAGCATCAGACAACAGATTTCGGTCTGTTTTGTTTACCTTGCCGTCCTCATTTACGTCGCCAATAGAAAAGGTCTTATCACCTGTTCCGATTATAATTTGCTGTGAATAGTTATCAAGCTTAATCTTTGGTGTTCTGTACGGAGTATATCCATCGCCCTCAAACGCAAAACTGTATTCGCCAAGCGGCAGACCTGAGATATTCATATCAAAATATCCGATTTCTTTTTCGTTTGTTAGTTCTGCTCCGTCTACATTCTTTTTGATGGCAGTAGCTTTATCGCTTATTGTTCCTGTTATTTCCTCGTCAAAAGGAATTTTACCGACTGAATTACCGTCCTTATCATACATTGTAACATTAATGTTCTTCTCTTGTACTTTAGACAGTAACTGCGGATAATCAAAACGCAATGTCGCCTTAATACTGCCTGTTATGTCAGACTCTTGTGTCTGTGTTTCTGCTGCAAAACCGGCTGCAGGAAACATAGACAAAACAAATGCCAGACATAATACTGCTGAAATTAGTTTCTTTTTCATGTGTTTATCCTCCTTTTTGTTTTTTATGGGATGTTTTACTCCCATTCTACTAATTATATTACATTATGCAATTTTTTTGTCAATAAGTTCATGTAATATTTAAATTACCGACATATAATTGTAAGAAAAATGAAAAAAAGCATTGTGTATCGGACAAATATTTTAGCAGCTTTTCCATGTTTTGAGTTCTATATTCGGACAAAGTGTAATAGAATATTACAAATCCAAAATACAGCAGGTGATTGATTTGAAAGATATTATGAGAAGTTATAATGACTTGCTTCGTTTTTTCCAAAATGACGGAATAGGAGTCGTTATAAGGTATGCACTTGAAGCTGCAAACGGACAGGTGGATGAGATTCGTTTGAGGACAGAAAGACCGCTGTCTTTTGTGAGTGGAAGCAGTATTAGATATATTGGCTGTGACGGCAAATACATAGAGGGAGATGCTTTGGATAAAGCATATATTGTATCACGGAATGAACTTATGGGAGTATATCGTGCAATATGTGAGAATTCGGTCTATGCATATATTGACGAAATCCGAAACGGATTTGTAACTGTGAGAGGCGGACACAGAATAGGATTTGTCGGCAAAGCTATATGTGATTCTGACGGCAGAATCGAAAATTTTAGAGATATAAATGCGGTTAACATCCGCATTGCTCGTGAAGTGAAGGATTGTGCAAAGGATATTGTAAATCAAATATATTGTGACGGCAGAGTGAGAAGCGCACTTGTTATATCGCCGCCGTCAGGAGGTAAAACGACTGTGCTTCGTGATATTACAAGAATTTTATCATATAAAGGGATGAAGGTCGGCGTTGCAGATGACAGAGGCGAGATTTCAGCAATGTATCATGGCGTTCCGCAAAACGATATTGGGATAAATACTGATGTGGTAGAGAACGCTGAGAAGTCATACGGCATAGAGATTCTTCAGCGCACAATGTCACCGGCGGTGATAGTCACAGATGAGGTAGTGACTGAGAGGGAGGTTAAAGCAATATGCTGTGCAGCCGGGGCAGGGATTTCAATTATCGCAAGTATACATGGCGATGGATTTGACGAGGTACTGAGCAAACCGATATGCGAGCCGATGTTTAAAAACAAAGTATTTGACATTCTTGTCAGAATTGCCGCAAGGAGTGATTCAGGAACCGAAACGGAGGTTATGGAATTGCAATGAATATAATGTTTTTAAAATTAGCGTGTTCGTTTGTGTTAAGCTTAGGCGGCGGATATTGCGGTATAGTAATGGCATCGCGTTATGATACGGGAATAACCCAGCTCAGAAACTTTATAAGTGCGCTTCGTATGATGGATTTTGAGATTTCAATGAACAACACTGTGCTTGTTGAGGCTATGCGGTATTCAGGTGAAGCAGTCGGAGGCAGAGTAGGAAGAGTATTTTTGAAATGTGCCGATGAAGTTGAAAACTCACCGGGCGAAAAGGTGTATGATACATGGTGTAAATATATTGAAAAGTATAAAAATGATTTTTGTATTTCAGAAAGCGATATAAAGATGGTTAAAGAATTTGGGCGTTCACTCGGTTCAGGTGACAGAACCGAAGAATCAAGTAATATAAAAACAACTATTTTAAGACTTGAACTTGCCGAGGATAATGCGATGAAGAAGAAGTCTCAGAATGCAAAATTATACCGCAGTCTTGGTTTTGTCGGAGGTATATTAATCTCAGTTCTTTTATTATAACTTAGGAGGAAGAAACAATGTCAGGAGTCGATTTGATTTTCAAGGTAGCGGCAATAGGTATAATTGTTGCAGTGCTAAATATGCTGCTGAGTCGCGCAGGGCGTGACGACCAGGCGATGATGACAACCATATCCGGTTTGATTGTTGTTCTTTTGATGGTAATAAACGAAATCAGCAATCTGTTTGTGACGATTAAAAATATTTTTGGGCTTTAGGGTGAATGATCAAGATGGATATTCTGAGGATAATAGGAATCGGGGTTATTGGGGCGGCATTATCACTGATTTTGCGACATTTTAGACCTGAATTTTCAATGATGATACCTGTGGTTGTGACGTTTACAATAGTATTTTGTATTTTGCCGTATATGACTGCTATTATTGATGAACTTAAAGTTATATCTGAGGGAGCGGGTATAGAATATAGATACGTTAATATAGTTCTGAAAATAATAGGAATATCCTATCTGGTCAGTATATCAGCAGAGCTGTGCAAAGATGCAGGAGAGAACGCAATTGCGTCAAAGATTGAACTTGCGGGAAAGCTTATGATAATGTTCATGTCGCTGCCGATTGTTAATCGTCTTTTGGGGATAGTCAGAGAGATAATTTTGAGATGACATACAGAGGAGAATTTACAGATGATAAAATGCTGCACGAGTTTAACCATAAATAACAGGACATTTGGATGTGTGCTATGTTTTATGATTATACTTTTTGCAGTTTCATTTATACCATGCGGTGTATACGCAGAAGAAATAAATATAGGAGAACAGCTTATTGACGAATATTCAAATATATATTCAGATTATCTGATGCAGGGCGCGGCAGATGATATAATAGACAATGCGCTGTCGCCGTATTCTGACGGATTCAGCCTCAGTGAGTTTATCTCGCGAATTGCCGCAGGAGATATTCCTCTTGACCCAAAAGGTATTGCAGGAGAACTCGGTATGAGCTTGTTTGGTGAAGTTTTGGGCGTACTTAAATCAATGATGTTTGTTGTGGCGCTTGCGGTGCTTAGCTCGTTTTTGTCAAACATGAGTTCAAGTTTCGGTAAGGAAAGCATAAACCATATGGCATACTATGTATGTTTTATATCGGTTGTCGGCATAGCGTCAAAGGTTTTCTTTGATGTTCAGAACGTTGCGGCAAGTGCGATAGAAAATCTCGTGTTATTTATGCGCTGTATTGTTCCTATAATGATAACGTCGCTGATAACATGCGGTGCGGTTGTTTCCGCTTCAGCGCTTGAACCGTTTTTGATTGGAATAATCCAAATTGCGTCAAGCCTAATACGCTCTGTGTTTTTACCGCTTGTTATGGTAGGGACTGCGCTGGGGATTGTGAATTCACTATCAGATGAACTCAAAACAACAGGCTTGATTTCACTGATAAACAAGGCGGTCAAGTACGGTCTTAGCGTACTTTTGACAATTTTTGTCGCATTTGCCGGATTAAAAAGTATCGCATCCTCAGGAGCGGACGGACTTACAATTAAACTGACGAAGTTTGCGTCATCAAATTTGATTCCGGTTGTAGGCAGCATATTGTCTGATTCTGTTGAAACAGTAATGAATTGCAGTGCGCTAATCAAAAATTCGGTAGGAGTTATAGGGGTTATAATAGTGTTTTTTATCACGGCAATGCCGCTTATTAAAATTATTGCCTCACTGCTGGTTTTTCGTATTACGGCCGCTATATGTGAACCGATTGGCGTCAAGGGCATTGTTGAGTGTATTACATCAATGGCAAACGGAATTTCAATGGCGTTTTCAATGCTTGCCGCAATAGAAGTGATGTTTGTAATGGTACTTACTATTATAATTAATATTTCTGTTTGAATATAAATATTTAGAAAATACATGAGGATAAAAATGGATTGGATAAAAACTTGGGCAATATCGCTTTCAATGGTGATTATTTTCGGAACGCTGACAGAGTCTGTTTTGCCAAACGGAAATTACAGGAAGTATGTACATCTTGTTTTGGGTATATTGATGCTCATAAGCATAATAAATCCAATAGTTGGATTGTTTGATCAGAGACTTTCTGTTAAGTTATTTTCAGAGGATAACAGTATATATGAAATCAGCCGTGAAAAACTGGAGTTCAAGCAGCAAAAGGATGTAATCAATATTTTTGAGAAAACGCTTGAAAATAATCTTGTGAAAGGACTTGAAACTAAAATACCGGAACTAAAGGGAAGATTAAGCGTTAGGGTTACTGCGGCAGAATCAAACAATGATTTTGGCAGGATAACACATGCTGCCGTAATTATAGATGATTTGCCTGAAGGTGTATCCGAGAGCCGAGTAAAAGAACTCACGGCTGAAATGCTCGGTATATCAACCGAAGATGCGGCGGTTGTAAGTCAATGAACTGTATCCGATTGATTTATAGATTGCAAATTACATAGGATGTGGATAAATGATAAAAGACAAGGAGAAGCACGAAAATACAGAATCCGAAAACGTATTCTCGGATTTGCTTAAGAAATTAAAAGATTTTGCCAATAATAATTTATCCGGCAGTAATGATAAACCGCATGGAAACTCAAAATCGGAAAAAATCGAAAAGAGAGGAATAAGTCAAGCAGTAATTTGGCTGTGCATTATTGCAATAGTTATTCTTTTTGCGATACGAATGTTCGGCGCAGGCGGTGAGAAGCAGGAGATAAAGTCTGAATTATCAGACAAAGGGCATGACATGTCTGTTGATGATAGTACATATGCCGGCAGCATGGAACTCAGCTTAAAAGAGATTCTTGAAAAAATTGACGGGGCAGGAAATGTAAGTGTAAGGATATATATTGACAGTACAACAGAAAAAATTCTTGCAGAGAACAGTAAAAGCGAGAGCGAGGTGAAAGAAAACGATAACGAAAAGATAGAATCCAACACCAGCGAAAAGAGTACGGTTATTTCATCGAGTGGTGGAGGGATAAGCAGTTCGGGTTCGCCATATGTTGTACAGGAGAAACTTCCGTATCCGATTGGCGTTGTTGTTGTAGCTGACGGAGCCAAAAACGAACGTATCAGAACCGAGATGTATGAAGCGGTCAAGGCGCTTTATGGACTTTCGGCGAATCGGATTAAAATAACATATTAATCTATATAATTTACAGCAAAATAAAATATTAAATATTTAACAGATAAGGAGAGTAATTATGAGTTCAAAAAATTCCAAAAAAGCAGTGAAGTTTAGAGGAAAGCAGATGCTTGTTGTCGGGTTGATTGCATTGGTACTTGCAGCAGGCTATTACAGATGGACGGTCGGCGCAATACGTTCTGACGCGGTTAGTGTTTCAAGCACCGCGGCGCCGAGTGATACAAAGGCAGATGATTCAAATAATAATGACGATAAAAAAGACGCGGCAACCTTCTGGGGCGGTGATTCGGATAAAAAAGACGATAATAAAAATAACGATAGCGATAATAACGAAAATAAAGATAATGATAACAATAACAATGACGGCGGACAAGAAAATTCAGCAAGCCAAAGCAGCGGAGATATTATAAGCCGTTCAAAGCAGGAAAGAGACTCGCTGAGGGGCGAGACAATGGATAAATGGAAGGAAATTGCGTCAAACAAGGAGGCAAGCGAAACCACAAAAAAGCAGGCAGAAGAGAATATCGTAAAAATGACAAAATACTCTGAAAGTGAAAATGCAATTGAAACAAACGTAAAGACAAAAGGCTTTAACGACTGTTTTGCACAAGTAAGCGAGAGTGGTGTCTCCGTAATTGTGAAAGGCGGAAATCTGGACAGTGCTTCGGTTGCTCAGATAAAAGACATTATTATAGGAGAAACAGGAGTATCTGCATCACAGATAAAAATCAGTTCAGAGCAATAATTAAATAAAACATATAATTAATGTATATAGCCTCCTACAATATTAATAAAAATAATAAAATAGCTCAAAATAAACATTGTAATCTTAAAATAGTTATGTTATAATAAGTTAAATTGGATATTTTATGAAGTTGATTTTGTAATATTTAATAAATTTATGAACATGAAATATTGTTCTGCACAGGAGGTTTTTATTATGGCTGATGTTAATACATCTAGTGAGCAGGTAAATATTAATACAGGAAGCATTAATATTTCAAATGAAGTTGTCTCAACTGTTGCGTCTTTAGCCGCAAGCAGTGTAAGCGGTGTTTCGGGAATGGTAAGTTCAATTTCCGGCGGATTTGCCGAACTGCTCGGTAAGAAGAATATGTCAAAGGGCGTTAAGGTAAGTGTTACTGATAAAAAGGCAACGCTTGACCTTGCGATTATTGTTGAGTATGGCGCAAAGATACCGGATGTCGCATGGGAAATTC
>CAOKIL010000045.1 GCA_948468535.1 uncultured Eubacteriales bacterium | reverse complement strand
ACATAGGATTTGAGGTCATCTCGATAGAAGCGGTAACATCCGGTTGACTTACTGTTTCATTGTTTGCAGACTGAACATTTTGGGTGACGTCACCTACGTTGTTTTCATTTTTTTCAAATTCGTTCATTTTTCTTACCTCCGTATATTATAAATTGAAATTATAACTTATTCTCAGGGAGTTGATTTTTTGATGTTCCCTTGTCACAAGCTATATTATAAAGGGAATATATTAAAAAACTATGACCAAACTGTAAAAGAATTAGAATTTTTTATAGGTAAAGAAAAAGAGTAACCATTTTTGTGATTACTCTCAAAATCGCTATGTGATTTTACTTTGCTATAATATTTAATCTTTGAGGAAGTGCAGGGTCTACCTTTAACATTGCAAGTATTCGCCTTGCAGGGCCGTCAGGCATATTTCGTCCGGCTTCCCAAGCCTCAACCGTCTTTGTGGAAACGCCCGTAAATCCTGCAAATAAAACCTGCGTCATTCCGAGCTCGTTCCTTATACTCTTAATTTCTGTCGCCTCAAAATCGGGAACAGGCTCAATAGACATTGTATTTGTTCTCGCTTTGATTTTGCCCTCGTTATATGCAATCGCTTCTTCTAAGCCTTGCATAATTCCGTCATAAACTTTCACAAAAAACACCTCCCGTTATAAACTTTGTTCCAATTTATCAATTAGTTTTTTATGTTGTTTAGTTCTTCATCGGTCAAATTATCCTTTTCATTTTTAGGATATGCGAAAATCAAATAAATCGTTTCTGCTAAAACAAAATCAACATACAATACGCGGCTTGAACCGCTTTTACCTCTATTTGGCATGCAAAACGCATTTTTTAATTTACACTAATTTAAACGTGAGGAATACATAAAATGAGCAAAGATTCAAGCGAAATCAAGGTACTTAGAAAAAAGACAAATTGGACAGAAGAAGATGATAGAATTATGGGGGCATTTTGTACACTGATGTGTTCAGCAGAAGATTATATCTACAGAAAAGCTGTAAAATCAGAAATAGACTATGATACAATAAGAACCGCATAGTATATGCGGTTCTTAATAAAATATTTAAATAAAGTTAATTCGTATTGAACGATCGCTCAATGTCAAGACATCATTGTTTTTAAGCTCTACTACATAATTAAGAGGTTTGCCGTTTAACATAGTACCGTTTGTTGAGTGGTTGTCTTCTGCCATTAGCTTTTTTCCGTCACGGATAAGAATACAGTGTGCGGATGAAACCATGGGTTTGTTAATAACAACGTCACACTTGGGGCTGCGGCCGATAAGAATTTCATCTTCAACTGTGATGTTTTGTTTCTTATTTGTGTCTATTATGGTTATACAGATGTCAATTCCTCTTGACGCTTTTGTTTTGGATTTAGATTTATTTTTATCGGTATCATCGTCGTTTTCAATACTATCATTATCATCGTCTGAAACTTCCGGTTCATCAGATTCTTCTGTTAAATCTGTTTAGATTTAATCATCTAAGTCTGCATCATCCTGCAAATCATCATTGGATGTTTCATCGGCGTCATCGTCATATTCATCAGAAGCGTCAATAATGTGTCTGCCCGAACGGATAACGGGTGAAGGATAGTCATCATGTACCTCGTTTTCGGTGAACTTTACTCGCGGAGTCCAAAACAAACCAAAGAATATAAGGGTCATTGCGATGAGAAATAAAATTCCCGAAGCCATTAAGATATAATTTAAAATATACATTCTGTCGCTCTCCTTTAAAATATAATGGTTATTGCACTATAGTTATCATCCGGATCATTTTTTCTGACTATTTTAAGCATTTTCCTCAGCCATTCAGATGATGATTTTGAACGTTTAAGGGTTTTTTCTACTTGTCTTTCTGTGACGTTTTCCCAAAATCCGTCCGAGCATAAAAGAACAGCATCGCCTGTACGCACGGCAATAGGAGTAATAATTTCAGCCTGACACATAGGGTCAGCTCCAAGATATGCTGTCAGCTTTCGTCTGTCACGGCTCTTTCTTATACCGGGGAAGCGGAACTTGCCTTCGCTGTGTGCCAGATATGCAAGAGAATGGTCGGGAGTAATATATTGGAGATAGTTCTCACTCAGATAATACATACGGCAGTTACCGAGATGACCGCAGATTACACAGTTTCCGTCAGTCAGAACCACTGCAGCCGAGGCAAGGAATTCTTCAGGAATAGCAGTATTCTTTTTTGCCTGTGTCATTGCCCATAGTTTTTCATCGGCGTTCTTGAAATATTCAACCAATGTTTCGCGGGTCACTGATTGGGTGTTCTTAAAATCAAACATAATTGAGTCAATAACGCTTTCGGATGTTTTGTCGCCGTCAACTGAACTCAGCGAAGCATCACATACCGCAAAGCAGCCGCAGCCGCAGTCTTCAAGCATACCTATATAATCACTGTTAACCTCAAGACTGCCTGAATTTCTGGTAGATGAAATGTCCATGAATTACTCCTCTTAATTCAAAAAACTTAATTATCATTATTATACTTTAAATAATCAGTAATGTCAAGCACGAGGATTTCATCACATTGTTTTTAATTTATCGAGAAGTTTTCCTTTACAAATACAAAAAAGTGTGGTATTATAAATTTGCCAAGAAAAATTAATATTTATTATCTAAAGTATATCTTTTTTTATTTATCATGATAAAAATGCATATGATCTACTTTGATATACTTGGATAATATATTGAGTTTTTCTTGGCGGAAATCGGAGCCGTGCATTTTTTGTGCGTCAGCTTCGGTTGACGCATTTTTTATTTTACACAAAATTTAGTATTTACAAATACAAAAAAGTGTGATAGAATGAATTTGTCACATATCTTAATATTGCAAGTTTTGGTGTACGTTTATAGTTAAAAACGTATGCTTAGATTTCTTTACACCAATTCTTGCGGTTGTATCGGATATGTGACAATATCAAATCGGGCTGCGTTTTTGTGCGTCAGCTTCGGTTGGCGCATTTTTTAATTTGTGGTTAATTCATCAAGGCTTTGCCTTTGAATCAAACGCCGTCCCCTGATTCCACCATGCCTACCGCGGCGGCAATGTTGGCAAAGCTTTGATGAAAAATTTGGTATTTACAAATATGAAAAAGTGTGATAAAATAGATTTTGCCAAACAAAATAATATATTAACACAATATACAAGTGTGTATTTTTGTTTTATGACAAAAATACAGGCTCTGCTTTTGCATACTTGTTGTTGTGTTAAAGATTTTGTTTGGCGACAATCGGAGCTATGTATTTTTTGTGCGTCAGCTTCGGTTGGCGCATTTTTTAATTTTAACTATTTTTACATGGAGGATTACACAAAATGAGTGAAGAGACAAGCGAAATCAAGGTACTTAGAAAAAAGACAAATTGGACAGAAGAAGATAGACTTCTTAAGGCATTTTGTACACTGATGTGTTCAGCAGAAGATTATATCTACAGAAAAGCTGTAAAATCAGAAATAGACTATGATACGATAATTCAAATGAAAGATGAGACATTTGGATTGATTCACATATGTTCTAGGGCTATAATAAGTGATAGAAGCCATACGATACAAGATATATTTGATGATTATTATAATTTTTTGAAACTCAGAGGAGAAAAAAATCCGTTTATTGATGAATACTAAAATACACAAAAAATGTCTGTATCGTATCGGATACAGACATTTTTAAATTATTATTATTATTATTATTACTCAGCAAGGTTAACAATCTCAACTGAAACTGCATTTGAGATAGGAGGAAGGCTCATTGTTTCTATATTCTCTCTCATACCCTTAACTTCTGTGCCAACGGTTAAATCGTCAATCTTATAAATTCTCTTGTCGTTACCGCGGCTTATTACAGTATTATCTGATATTATAAGAGCAAGGTCATTGCCATTGTTGTCAATGATTATACGGTCTTCTTCGACTTCTTTAATTACGCCTGAGAATTCAACATTTTCGACAGGCGGGTTTTCTTCATTATTATCTGATGTGTTTTCAGACTGCTCAGAAGTTATGTTAATCGAAACTGCATTTGTCTGCGGCGGCAGGCTCATTGTCATTGCAGCGCCGTAGCCGACTTCAAATGTCTGACCGGGTTCAAGTTTACTTATATCTTCAATAGAACCTTTCTCTCCGTTTACGGTAATTTCTGTATCTTCTGTGATATAAACAATTACTTCGCCCTTAACCGCATCGTTTACTGTCAAGATTTTGTAATCATTTTCATCAACTTCAAAATTCTGAAATGAAACCTGTGCAGGTTCAACTATCAGAATTGTTCCGTCATTGTTGTCAATAACTTTCAGTTCCAAAATGTCTGTGAGGAGTTCAATCGGAGCATATGTTGTTTCATCATTAATCAGAGCAGGAGCTGCGCCGAGAGGTTCAGGCATTCTTCTTGAAAGGTAGTATGAATCTTGACCTATGTACATTCCTACTTCAACTGCACCGCGGTTAAGCTGAATTTTCTGTGCTTCTTCAACCCAAGCAACATCAAAACCGAGGCTTTCAAATACATATCTCACAGGGAACATTTTGTGACCGTCTGCTTCTTCTGCACCGATATTTATGGATGCGCCGTTATATGTGACTTCGCTGTTAACCGGGGCTTGAACTTCACCGTTTGTCGAAAGTGTTGTATATTCAAGCGATGTGTCAATAACCTTGTCCGGGTCATACTCTGCAAAAACTGCGCTTCCGCTTGCCAGCATGCCTGCTGCAACCAAACCTGCGATTACTTTTTTTGCATTGAAATTATTATTCTGTGTCATATAGACCTCCTGTTTTTTTTGCTTAATAATTTTTTGTGTTTTATACTTACACATTCTTAGACGCAAGTTTTAAAAAAAAGTTGCATTAATCTTTAACTTTTTTTTAAAAAGAGTTTAATTCAGAGTGCAGAAAAGCCAAAGCCTTGATAAATTACGCCTGCTTTTTACGGCTCCAAATCGGAGGAAGAGACGGCATCAGATGGGCACGCGAGAGTGCAGTGCCTACGATTACAGCTATTATGTAGTCAACAATGTGATGAGCAATCGTACCGCCGATAGTAATCCACATCATTGCCATATTAGAATATGATGAGTTTGAGCTTGCGCCGACAGCAAAGAAGATAAGTACGACAATACCTTCAAAAATACTGTGGATAAGCGCTGTTACGCCACAGGTTATTGTCAAATTAAATCCCTTTCTCAGCATATACGCGCCTGTAATTGCAAAAGCGATATGAGAAGCGGCTCTTACAGCAATAATCAAAGGTGTTGTGATAAAAAATCCGATTGTCGTACCGATAGCGGTAAGCACAGCGGTAAGCGGTGAGATAAACATAGCAATGATAACAGGAACATGAGCCATAAGCGTTGCCGAGTACGGTCCGACAACTATTTTAAACGGCGGACCTGTAAATATCATAGGAATAAGAATACCTATAGCGATAAGCAACGCTGAGATTACCATGTCTTTTGTCTTAAATTTTGTGTTCAAACAGAACACCTCCCAATAAAATTTAGTTATTTGTTTGCATTGAATTAAAAATACATATACTTATTTTAATATAACACATATGTAAATATTTGTCAATATTTTTTTGACTATTCACTCAAAAATATTTTTTGTCATGGCACGCTGTGGCACCTCAAAATATGTATAATAAAAATTAAATATGTTAATCAAATCGGAGGCAAAATAAATGGCAAGACCTGAAAAAACAGGTGTTGACTACTTTCCGTTAGATATACATATGAACGACCGCATTAAGCTGGTTGAAGCGAAATTTGGGTTAATAGGCTTCGCGGTGATTGTCAAGCTGTGGGCGAAGATTTACGGCAGTGGTTACTACTGTGAATGGAATGACGATGTTGCATTGTTGTTTGCCGGCGAGAACAAGACGAGTGATAATGTTGTAAACGAAATAATGAACGAAGCGGTTGGCAGAGGTATTTTTGACAAGCGGCTGTATGAAAAGTATGGGATATTAACATCTAAAGGTATTCAAAAACGATATCTTATGATGACCTCACGCAGAAAAGCAGTTGACTTAAACAGCGAATACCTTTTGGTTGACGTACCCCCAAATGCGGTTAATGTATACATAAACGGAATTAATGTTAACAATAACTCAATAAATGATGACAAAAGTACACAAAGTAAAGTAAATAAAAGTAAATTAAATAAAAATAAATTAAATGCCGCCTCGGCTGAAAGGGCGGCACAACCGAATTACAACAATAATAGTTATGTTAAAAAAAGTAAGTTTAATAATTATGAAGATACCAACAAGATAGATTATAAGGCGTTGGAAGAAAGACTGCTTGATATGATGCTTGAGGAGGACTAAAACTCTTTTGAGTGACGGGGCTTTGCGCCCTATTGAATGTATTTTTTAAAAATTTACAGGTTTTTCAGAAAAAGGGCTTGATAAATTCGTACAATTAGGTTAAAATTAACATGTATGTTTATAATTTGAAAAATAATAAACCTTATAATTATACATTTTGGAGGTATTTAAATGAATAAAAAAACAGTTGATGACATTCAGGTAAAGGGCAAGAAGGTTTTGGTTCGCTGTGATTTCAACGTTCCGATTAAGGACGGCAAGATAACAGACGAGACCAGAATCAACGGCGCACTTCCTACAATTGAAAAACTTATTGCAGACGGCGCAAAGGTTATTCTTTGTTCACATATGGGCAAGCCGAAGGGTCAGGTTGTTGAAAGCCTTTCGCTGGCTCCGGTTGCAAAGAGACTTTCAGAAAAACTCGGCAAGGAAGTTGTTTTTGCAGATGACGATAACGTGGTAGGTGAGAACGCAAAGGCCGCTGTTCAGAAAATGCAGGACGGCGATGTTGTATTGCTTCAGAATACAAGATTCAGACCCGAGGAGACAAAGAACGAAAAGAACTTTAGCGAGGAACTCGCATCACTGGCTGAGATGTTTGTTAACGATGCGTTTGGCAGTGCACACAGAGCACACTGCTCAACAGTTGGCGTTACTGAGTTCTTGAGTCCATGCGTTTCGGGTTACTTGCTTGCAAAGGAACTTGACTTCCTCGGTAATGCAATTGACAATCCGGTCAGACCGCTTGTTGCTATTCTCGGCGGCGCAAAGGTTTCTGACAAGCTCAATGTTATATCTACACTGCTTGAAAAATGTGATACGCTTATAATCGGCGGAGGTATGGCATATACTTTCTTAAAGGCTAAGGGTTATGAAGTTGGAACATCATTGGTTGATGAAGATAAAATCGACTATTGTAAGGATATGATTGAGAAGGCTGAAAAGCTCAGCAAGACAATGCTTCTCCCGGTTGATACGGTTGTAGCTGCCGAGTTTCCGAATCCGATTGACGCTGAAATCGCTGTTGAAACAGTACCGTCAGATTCTATTCCGGCTGACAAGATGGGTCTTGATATAGGCGAAAAGACAAGAGAATTGTTCGCAGACAAGGTTAAGTCAGCAAAGACGGTTGTGTGGAACGGTCCTATGGGCGTGTTTGAAAATCCGATTCTTGCAAAGGGTACGGTTGCAGTTGCACAGGCTCTTGCTGATACGGATGCAACAACAATCATCGGCGGCGGTGACAGTGCGGCGGCTGTTAACACATTGGGATTCGGCGACAAGATGAGCCACATCTCAACAGGCGGCGGCGCTTCGATGGAATTCTTAGAGGGCAAGGTTCTTCCGGGATGTGCTGCTCTTGACGATAAATAATTTTTGAAATTGCCTAAAGGGGCGGATGTATCCGCCCCTATGATTATTAATATAGGAGATAATATGTATGAGAAAGAAAATTATTGCCGGAAACTGGAAGATGAATAAAACTCCGTCAGAGGCAAAGACTTTGGCAGAGGCTATTGCAGAAAAGGTAAGCGGCGCGGCATGTGATGTTGTTGTATGTCCGACGGCCGTTTGTATACCGGGTGTTGTTGATGTTGTAAAGAACAGCAATGTTGCTGTCGGCGCACAGAACGTTCACTTTAAAGAGAGCGGAGCATATACCGGTGAGATTGCCGCAGATATGCTTACGGATATTGGCGCTGAGTATGTTATAATAGGTCACAGCGAGAGACGTCAGTATTTCGGAGAGACTGATGAAACGGTTAATCTCAGAACAAAAGCGGCTCTGTCTGGCGGTCTTAATCCTATTGTATGCGTTGGTGAAAGTCTCGGCGAGCGTGAGGCAGGGATTATGGACGACACTGTACGCCGCCAGACCAAACTTGCGTTTTTGGGAATAGAAAAGGCGGATGCTGAAAAGGTTGTTATCGCATATGAGCCGATTTGGGCAATTGGAACCGGCAAGACCGCTACTGCGGAACAGGCTGATGAAGTTTGCGGAATAATCAGAGAGACAATTGCAAAGCTGTACGGAAGTGACATGGCTGATAAGATTAGAATTCAATACGGCGGAAGCATGAACGCAGGAAACGCGGCAGAGCTTCTTTCAAAGCCGAATATTGACGGAGGACTTATCGGAGGTGCAAGCCTAAAGCCTGACGATTTTGCCGTTATAGTCAAAGCGGCAGGTTAATTCATTGCTGAATATTATATAAGGAGACAATAAAATGAGTAAGAAACCATATGCGCTTATCATTATGGACGGCTTTGGCGAGAATAGCCGTCATGAAGGAAATGCAATATATACTGCAAGCACACCTAACCTTGACAAGTACATGAAGGAATGCCCCGCCTCGATAGTTCATGCCTCAGGCATGGATGTTGGACTTCCTGACGGTCAGATGGGTAACTCAGAGGTAGGTCATACCAATATTGGCGCAGGACGTGTTGTATATCAGGAACTGACACGTATCACAAAGGCAATAGAAGATGAGACATTCTTTGAGAACGAGGCGCTCAAGGGTGCGATTGATAATTGCAAGAAAAACGGCAGCGCTCTGCACTTGATGGGATTGCTCTCGCCGGGCGGAGTTCACAGCCATCAAAAACACTTATATGGTCTTTTGGAACTTGCCAAAAAGAACGGCTTGACTGACGTGCATGTACATGGATTTTTAGACGGACGTGATGTTCCGCCGTCATCTGCGGAGCAGTATATTAAAGAACTTGTTGCCAAAGAGCGTGAAATCGGCGTGGGCGATATAGCGACGATTATGGGCAGATACTACGCCATGGACAGAGATAATCGCTGGGAGAGAGTCGGCAAGGCTTACGACGCAATAGTAAAAGGCGAGGGCGCAAAGGCAGGCAGTGCGGTTGAGGCGATTCAGGAAAGTTATAATAATGATGTAACTGATGAGTTTGTGGTTCCGTGCGTTATCGAAAAGGACGGAAAGCCTGTTGGAACTGTCAAAGAAAATGATTCGGTTATCTTCTTCAACTTCAGACCTGACCGCGCAAGAGAAATCACGCGTACAATTGCAGACCCGAACTTTGACGGATTTGAAAGAGAGTTCTTTAAGACATACTTTGTAACTATGACGCAGTATGATGCAACAATGCCGAATGTCAATGTTGCATTCAAGCCGGAAAGTCTAACCAATACATTCGGAGAGTATATCAGCAGCAAGGGTATGACACAGCTCAGAATTGCCGAGACTGAGAAGTATGCACATGTTACATTTTTCTTCAATGGCGGAGTTGAAAAGCCGTATGACGGCGAGGACAGAGCCTTGATAAGTTCACCTAAGGTTGCAACTTATGATATGCAGCCTGAAATGAGTGCGCTTGAGGTAACAGATGAGGTTGTCAGCCGGATAAAGAGCGGAAAATATGATGCAATAATATTGAACTTTGCAAACTGTGATATGGTAGGTCATACCGGAGTGTTTGATGCAGCCGTTAAGGCCGTCGAGACAGTTGATACATGCGTTGGCAGAGTGGTTGACGCACTGCTCGAAATGGGCGGAGAAGCATTAATCACTGCAGACCATGGTAACGCAGACCAGATGATTGATTATGAAACAGGTGAACCGTTCACGGCTCACACAACAAATGTTGTTCCGCTTATATTGATTGGCAGAAGCGACGTCAAGCTCAAAGAAGGACGTCTTGCTGACCTTGCACCGACACTGCTTGATATGATGGGTATAGAAAAACCTAAAGAAATGACAGGCGAGTCACTTTTAGAAAAATAATATGTTTAAAGGGTCGCAGCTGCGACCCTTTATTTTAATATCTTGTTATTACGCCGCAAGCTATTTTTGTGCCTGAATTACCGCTCGGCTGTGTAGTAAAGTCATCAGGCATATCATGGATAATTAATGTCCTGCCTATTATATCTGAAAGACTAAATCTGTCAGTCAATACAGACAGATACGCGTATCCGCTGTTTCCGAACAGCGGAGGCAAGTCTCCGGCATGGAACGGGTGCGGGCAGTCGTTTGGATTATAATGCGACTTTACATCAGCAAACGGTTCTTGCTCGGTGCCTGTGCATGAACTGCCTTCATGTATATGAAAACCAAATATACCTCCGCCGCATTCTCCGCCGTTTTGCGGCAGTCCGTTTATGCTTGCCGTCACCAAAACACCGTTCTTTTTTTGAACAAAAGTAACGGTACCGTTTATGTCGGGATAGTCAGGACTTCCGTTAATTATTGCCATAACGCGGTTTCTTTTTTGATTGTTATTTTGATTTACACCAAATCTGAGCATTATATTCACCTCGTGATATTATATGCGAGTTTTGGATGTGTGTGTATATTAAAAAATGATACAGCTTTTTAATCACGGCTGTATCATTTTTGTGCTATTTAATTTTGTTCTTTAAAATAATCATCTATACCATTTGCAATAGCTTTGCCTATACTGTCGGATTCGGTTTTGAGTATGCTCAGATCCGATTGATTGTCAAAGAATCCGATTTCGAGATATGCCATAGGCACAGGGCTTTTACAAAACAGAATGGTTGTCGGAAATCCGTCATATTCACCGCCTGAAAATGCAGGCATGGATGTCTCTGTAATAATGCGGTCGTTTATTAGCTTTCCCAATCTGTTGCTTTCGCTTATATATTCTTCAGAAGGCAGTGTCCCTGCTTGGTCGTACAGTCCAGACATTGACATATATGCACTTCCGCGTCCGCCGCCGGCATTTGAATGTATACATACAAATATATCGGCATCAGGCTGACTTGCGGTATCGTGATTTTTATAACAATATACTAACCGATTTGTCATTGATGGGTTTTCATCGTTTGAGTTTCGGGTCATACGGACTTCATAGCCCATTTCTTCAAGATATTTTTTAGCGTTTAGTGTATTGTTAAGATTTATTTCAGGTTCGGTGTCGCGGTCGCCGTCTGCCATTCTGTACCAACAGCTTCCGTTGCTTGGCGCTCTGCCTGTGCAGCCGCTTCCTTCGCAGTCAGTCCATGTTGTTCCGGATTTCCAGTGCCGCCATTCACCCCAGCCTTTATTTGGATTATGTATCCACATTTCAGCTAACTTTTCATCCTCACTCATTAAAGAAGATGATTTGCCGTGTCCGGGATCAAGAACAACTATCTTTTTTGTTTCAGGTTCCGGTTCGGGCGACTGTTCGTCTGATACATATATATCTGTAGGACTGTCTGCACTTCCTATTATCGGAACAGGATTATAAGGTTTTATAGTTATTGTTCCGTTCAGTATAAGTGCAAAAACGGCAATCAGAACAACAAGTATGACGCTCAGAACAGCAGCTATGATGGTTAGGTATTTTTTCATAAATTAATTAAAGGCAAGATACTCCTGTTTTGAATATCCGACCGTACCTCCGTATGAGATTTTATAGAATGTATTGTCGGGTGTGCCGAGATATGTAACTGTTGAACCAACGGGTATTTCCATTATTATATTATTTGCAGTCTCGCTCGGTGTGCTTCTCAGATAGATAGAGTGTTTAACGTTAACGACTGTCATTGTGCCGCTCGATTTTGAAGAACCGGGTCTGACAGATGATAAATATTGTGTTTTAACATATCCGACAGAGCCGTTATAACTAATCTTCGAGAATGTTCCGTCAACGATTTCAATATATCCGACTTGAGTTCCAAGAGGGATTTCGCATATAATATTACCGCTGTTCTCGACAGGGGCGCTTCTGAAGTATATTGAATTCTTAACATTTGCAATATACATATAAGAGCTTACGGTATTATTTGATGATATGTACGGTGCAGTATCAGATAAATACTGTAGTTTAGAATATCCAATTGTACCGTTATAGTTTATCTTTCCAAATACATTATCGGTGTTTTCAATAAATCCAACCTGAGTTCCGAGAGGGATTTCGCAAATAATATTACTGTCATTCTCAAAAGGTGTGCTGCGTAAATAGATTGAATACTTTACATTAGCTACATATTTTTGTGAAACAACTGTTGTGTTTGCAGAAGGCTGGTATGCCGGAGCGGCAGGAACGAGAGGTTCTGTAGTCGGTGTATCAATGGGCGCAGAAGTAGCGACAGTCTGTTCTGACAGTTTGTCGTTGTTACCTATTGAAATAACGCCGGTAAACATTAAAATAAGAACAGTAATACCAATAACAATTATACAAGCTAACACAGAAATTATAGCGATTAATCCGCCGTTGTTTGGCTTTTGTGGAGGCGGATAACCGCCGTACGGATTGTAATTTTGCTGCGGATATCCATTGTTTCCGTTAAAATTTTCATCTGTTTGTCTCATAACTAAATATTCCTCCCCTATACAATATATTAACATTATATAAATGATTTCGCATAATGTCAATTGTGCATTATATTAGTGGAGTAACTAATAATGAAACAGTTACAATGATATTATCGTTTGATTCAGAATATTACAAAAAATTTAAAAAAAGTGTTGACAAATGAGGATAATCGTGGTAATATAACAAAGCT